>CAYPKQ010000192.1:0-4584 GCA_964411355.1 uncultured Lachnospiraceae bacterium | reverse complement strand
ATGATCTGCGATGCACTTTATGAGGCAGGTCAGATAACAGAGGATAACATAAGCTGCTCAGATGTTGTAGCTTTCAGAAAAGAAGAGTAAATTCTATAAAATGGGGGCTGAGTTATTAACTCAGCCTCTATCGTTTTGCATACAAATATCATCGACCGATAAATTACTGTTTGCGGAGATATAGAAGAGGCTTGCCCACAGGGGAGGCTGTCACTTACTGCTGAAACGCCATTTAGGTTTTTCTCTTTGCATACCTCTTGTTTCTTTGCCGAATTATGTATCAAAACTAATTTTTTTAATACAGAGTGCGCTTCATTATCTGTTTTTGCGTTACAGGGTTCAGATCCACAAAGCGTGCGGAAAAGCCGCTTACCCGAACGATGAGGTTTTGATAATTCTCGGGATGAACAAGTGCCTTTTCAAGATCTCCCTTTGAGAAGCAGTTGATATTAAGCTGAAGTCCGCCCACCCCAAAATAGGTGAGGATCGCCGCTTTCAGCATTTCTCTGTTCTCCGTGGCGGTCTCACGGGAAAGATTCATATTGGTCACAACGCCGCCGTTTGCGGGGTCTGTATTTGCGGCAGAGAGGAGCATTGCGGTGATTCCGTTTTTGTCCGTGCCCGGATGGGGAGAATTTCCAAGGGTCATAGGATCGCCGCAGAATCTTCCGTCCGCACTTGCGGCAACTCGCGGGCCTATTGTAATGCCTCCCGGATTGACGCTTGCAACGGTGTAATAATGAAGTCCCGCTGCTCTTCCTATTTCATCTGCGGTTTTGTTTATAACTTCGTCGAAACGGCGCTTGAGTGCATCCACCTCTGAGGTGTTATTTCCGTATTTTTCAATTTGCATAAAAAGACATCGCTCTGCTTCATGTCCCTCATAGTTTTTATCGAGAATATCCACGATTTGGCGGAGAGTATAGCGTTTTTCGTCATAGACCAGCTTTTTAATAACTACCAAGCTGTTGACCGTGTTGATCTGACCGAAGCCTTCAACATTTGCACCGAAATAACGGACTCCGCCGCCGTGAAGCCCCTTGCCCCGCTCAATGCAGCAATCCATAAGCAGGCAAGCGTGAATATATGCAGTCTCTTTTGCCGTTATTTTCCTATTCCACAGATGTATCTGCACGTCTCGCCAAAGCCCAGCGCAAATCTGACGAAAAAGAGCATTTTCCAGCGCTTCATAGGTGTCAAAGCTCTCGAGCTCTCCCGTATCTATCCCGATGAGATTTCCCGTAACTCCGTCTCTGCCGCAATGAAGGGTGGCTTCGAGAGCTTTCAGAAAGCGGAAGGTGGAATTGGGCGAGCCTACGCTTGTATGACAAAGCACAGTCTCTCCGCATCCAAGGGGGCATATCTGACAGCGCGCTCATAAGGCACGTGCATACCCTCCATTACTCCGGGAATTAATGCGTCGTCATTATAGAGCGTGGGATAAATACATCCATCACTTATCAGCTCCAATGCTTTTTCAAGCAGAGCGGGATTTTGCTTTTCCGTCCATCTCAAGGTCAGCACAGGCACAACTGCATGACGGCGGCGGGTTGCCTCCATAGCAAGAAGTGCAAATTTATCTGCCGCCGCCTCAGCTTCTCTGCCCGCCCCGCCAATAAGAATACGACATTCATAAACAGAGCCCAATTTTTCAAACAATTTCCAGAATTCGCATATCAGTGCCGTTGCACTTTCTTCATCAAGCCGCCCTGCCGAAATATCATCTGCAAGAAGAGGTCCAAGTGCCGTGTCCAGCCTTCCGTAATTTTCCAAATGCACCACCGTGGCATATATGATTATAAGCTGTATGCCCTCGCGCAGAGTTTGCGGAGGGTGCTTTGTGATGTTAGAAAGGATATTTGCACATTCCGAAAGCCCAAGAGATATCGCTTGCTCACGGTAGGCAAGGCAACAAGCTTCAAGAAGGTCAACTGCCTTATCTGCGGCAATATAAAAATCCTCGGCATCCGGTTTTTTTTGCCCCGCATCGGAAATTTCAGCCCGAAGTCCGGGAAGTCCAAGGCGAATGAGCTTGCAAAAATCCGGCATAAGTCCCGAAACACGGGTATCAAATGAGCCGGAAATAAATCCTGCACCGCACGGTCTGCCGGGTGCTGTTTTTCGCATATAGCCCTCTTCGTCAAGTCCCACATATTCGTCGGGGAAAAGATAATTTCTTATCTCTTCGGGTGCACTATTGCGTATTTTGACAAAGGTGCTTTCCTTTTTCCAAAATTCAATGATATCCGAGAGGGCATCGGCATATTCGGGATGAGCGCCTTGAAGCTCTCTCAGCAGACTGACATTCATGGAATAGCCTATCTGCGAGCGGTGCTGAGGGCTGAAAATAACAGGGAGGCTCAGATCCTGGATGTGCTCACCCAGAGCTTTTTCAAGAGGTGAACGACTGAATGTAAGCAGCTTTGGCAGATGAAGGATCAGCGTCATATAGTCGCCCTCCGAGCAGTCCTCTGCCCATTTTCCCGAGTGGAGGGCATATGGATTTGCTAGCAAGACCTCGCCGCCCGAAAGAACATATTTCTTTCCGTCCAGCGTCATGCATAGCTTTCCTCTTATAACGGCGTTAAGCTCCAGAGCTTCGTGGTTATGAAGCTCAAAGCAGTCACGCCCATCTTTCGAAGAGTCAAATTTACAATGTGTTGTATTTATCGGAAGCGTTTCATAGCTTTCCGCTTGCTTTATAAGATAGCTGTAAGGATAGTAGTAAGACACGGTGCACCCCTCCCTCTGCTTTAATTATATCATGCCATGTTCCCAAGGTCAACCGAGAAAAAAACAATCGTCAATGCAGGACAGCATCTGACAAATTGAGGAAAAATCCTTAAGCACAAATTTCATATTGTTTTTTCGACCATCGGAATTTTTAGCAAAAAATTCAGAATTAACAAAACTCAAACATTTTACAAAAAAATCAAAAATAAACAGTTGATATAATACAGTTACCAAAAGCAAAGAAAAGTAAAAAATATTATTTTTTGAGAGGTATTTATTATGAACAAGAACGATCAGCAGTTTATGGCGCAGAAGATTCGCACACAGTATATGGAAAAGGAGTCCACCGAGCTTGACGCTCTCCGTGAGCTTGATGCAAAGGTGAAGCATCCCGCAAATGTTTTTGCATACGTATTCGGCAGCATAGGCGCAATCATTATGGGTGCGGGCATGAGTCTTGTAATGACAGACATTGGCGAAATACTGCATATGTCAAGTTCGATGCTTCACGGTATTGCAATCGGTGTTGTGGGTCTGATTATGGCACTTGTTAATTATCCGATCTACAAAGGTATTCTCGGCAGCCGCAAGAAAAAGTACGGCGCAGAGATTCTTAAGCTCAGCGACAGAATAATGAATAAATAATTTAACATAAAAGGAGAACGGAACAAATGGGAATCAATAATTTTTTAAAAAAAGCTTTCGGTGACATGAAAGAGGGCGCAAAGGCACAGCATGAGGTTGACAGAGCAGAATTTGAAGCTGTAAAAGCCGAATCCAAAGCCAATTTCGAGGAAAACAGAGGACATAATACCTTTGCGAAAGCAAAGGCTGATGCGAAAAAGAGCCGGGATGACGCTCATATGAGCCCTTCCGAGGGAGCAGCCAAAATGCAGGAAGAGCGCAATGCAAGATGTGCCGAAGCAAAGGAGAGAGCAGAGGCGGCAAACGCTCGTTATAACGTTGCAAAAAAGTAAAAAAGAACAAACAACGTAAGCGAGGCGCAAAAAGCGGCTCGCTCGTGTTGCTTTATCGTCACAAAGGAGATAACAATGAACGCTATCGAAATAAAAATCTTTCAAAAAGCTTTCGCAGAATGTATTCGGTGGATCATCTTGATATGACAGTTCCGTAGGGGGCGATCTATGGCTTCATAGGTGAGAACGGTTCGGGCAAATCCACCACCGAAAAGCTTATATGCGGACATTTTGTTCCCGAGGGCGGCAGATGCTCTGTGAAATGACTGCGATGATGGACGGCTCGGTTTCGGTGGATCCGCAAAAAGGCAAAGAAACTGTGATCGAGGGCTTTGACAATGTTTGGCAGATCTTCGGTGCGGTCAGCGATATGGATGCAAATGCCGGCGGTGGATATGATATAATCTCGATGTGCAATATCAATATGCTGTATTTTTCCATTGCTGCACTGGTCTGCATCTTCGTGGCAGAGGATTTCAGAAGCGGATATGCAAAAAATCTCTTTACCGTCCGAACGAAAAAGACCGATTATGTAGCATCCAAAACGCTCGTGCTGACTTTCGGAGCGGCTATGATGATCCCAATGCTCACTCCTCTCAATGCCACAGCACTTAATGTGCTTCTCTGTGCCGCAGGCAGCGTCGGTTTTGGCATAGTACTCAGATCAATAAGCAAGCTTATTTTGAAAAAACAAGCCTTGTATAAGTAGAGGGAGGGTTCGCCTTGCTGATGTGATATCTCTCCCGAAGAGCGAGACTTTTCATCCTTAGGACACATATAAACAGTATTTTAGCAAACAGGCGATAACGAATTTTTGTTGGGGACGGCGACCTCGACGTCCCATTTTCATTTTAAATTCACGATTATTACACGT
>CAYPKQ010000191.1:0-4631 GCA_964411355.1 uncultured Lachnospiraceae bacterium | reverse complement strand
TGACGATACAGATACCGTTATCACATCTCAGTGCATCCGTGTTCCCGTAACAGACGGTCATACTGCGGCTGTATTTGTAAGATTTGAGAATAAACCCACAAAGGAAGAGATCCTAAAGTGCTGGAAGGAATTTTCCGGAAAGCCTCAGGAGCTTAAGCTTCCTCATGCGCCCGAGCAGTTCATCACATATTTTGAAGAGGATAACCGTCCTCAGGCTGCTCTTGACCGTGATATTTACGGCGGTATGGGCGTTACTGCAGGCAGACTTCGCGAGGATACTGTTTATGATTATAAGTTCGTTGGACTTTCTCATAACACTCTCCGTGGTGCGGCAGGCGGAAGCGTGCTTAACGCAGAGCTTCTCTATAAGCTTGGTTATCTTGGATAATATTTGAACAATAAAAAGGCAACTGGTGTTGCCTTTTTATTATTATTCAAAAACTACCGTTGTGAGCGTTTCGGGCAGCACCTCGATGTACCATACTTTATTCATATAAGTAAAACTAACCTGCGATTTTTTATCGGAAGGATTCACAATAATCAAAGCTGAAGAGCTATTACTGTTTTCGATGAAGCAGCCTTCAATCGCCCCGCCTTTGCTATAATAGCTTGAAACTTCCATTTCGTTTCTGTCAAAGAAAACGGGATAAATTTTTGAATTGCTGTTTATGAAAGGTGAAAAGTGTCTGAATGCCTTATATTGTCCGCTATAAGAAATATCACCGCTTTGTCTGGAGAGAGTCACAAGACCGCCGCAAAAGAATGGACCTATATTGGGACCTCCCGCTTCATCAAGCATAAGATTCCAGCCTGTAAACGAGGAATAAGAGCATTTCAGACTTTTTATCATCATTTGCCCCCATTTGCAAAAGTCTGAGTCGTAATGATCGTATAGCCTCGGTCCACCCTCTGTGAAATGCAAATCGAGATTGTATTTTTTTCGCAAGTAGACTGTATCTTCAATGGCCCCGGAGTAGTAATGAAAAGCTATTCCGTTGCATTCATTTTGTAATTTATCATAATTTTCAATCATCCAATCAACTCTGGTGTGATCCGAAAAGTTGTGGTCAAACATCCATACTTCAGTGCCCAGACCTTCATTTTTTAGCTTTCTTTTTAGTACCGATATGAATTTTGCTTCGATATCGGGATGCCAGATGCAAGCCGGCATCAGACCGCCTTGTTGTGTGTTTGGTTCGTTTTGAGGCGTTATAGCTTTGATTTTGATCCCCTCAGCAGCATAGGCTTTTAAATATTTAATTATATAATCCGCATAACAGTCAATATAAGAATCTCTCATGTACCCCCCACCGATGCTGCCTCCGGTTTTCATCCAACCGGGAGGGCTCCAAGGAGAAGCGAAAAGCGTTATCTTGGGGTTGATAGCCAATATCTCTTTAATCATTGGTATAATGTATTCTTTATCACGTTCTATGGAAAAATATAATAATTCTGAGTCATCGGGAGTATCGTCATATGTATATATTTCCGCAGAATAATCGCTTGATCCGATAGTTAGCCTTCCAAGCGAAAGCCCAAGTCCTTTTTCGGAATATATACTTTCGAGAAATATGCGCCTTTTTTCTTTTTCCATCTGCGCAAGGTTATAGCAAGAGCTTCCTGTTATCGCAACGCCAAAACCTATGTGCCCGCCGTCTTTTACAGTCTCTTTTACGGTTGCTTTTTTTGTTCCTGCGAGTTCCCTGGCGCATTTAAGCGTGTACGGAATAAAATCACCGTATTTATTTGTGGAATATTGTGTTGCTTTCATAATGATATAATCTCCTTTGTTGTATTTTTTATTATTTTAGCATATAAAAAATCATTTATCAATGTAAAATCTGATAAAACTATTGTATTATTTAATCAAATTTGTTATAATGTATCCATGGAGGTTTAACCAAGCATGAATTCATTTTTTGAAAAACAATATAATTTGATTCCGGTTGCGGCTTTGCATCAAATTTGGCATAAAACAGGATACAGCTATCTTGATGTTAAAAGACCTAATTTCGGTTTTTTAATGTTAAAGAAGGGAAGTATGGTATTTCATTTTTCGGGAGCATCGCTTAATGTAAAGCCCTTTGATGTGATTTTCCTTTCCAAGGGAAGTAATTATGATGTCAGCTTTAGTTATCCATGCGAGAGCTTACTTGTTAATTTTGATATTACCGAATGTGAGCTGTCGCCTGAAGCTCCTAAAAAAGTGTTCTTTGATGATTCGGGTACTTTGTGCTATTTGTTTGAAGAATTGATAAAAATACAAAATGATAAATATCTTTTCAATTCAGAATTTTATAAATTGGTTCATCAAATTACATCAATTTATAAAACACAAGACAATGTGCTTCACCTCATCGAAAATGCAAAACAGCTCTTAGAATTATATCCCAATATGAGTATTTGCGAAATTTCCAAAAATCTTTTTATCAGTCGCTGTACTCTATCGAGAAAATTTATTCAAGCTGTTGGAGTGCCGCCGGGAAAATACAGAGTTGATTTAAGGCTTGAAAAGGCAAAATTATTGCTTGTCAGCTCAGAAATACCGATAAAGGAAATTTCATCATCACTCGGTTTTTATGACATTGCAAGCTTTTGTAAGCAGTTTAAAAATAAATACTCCTTCACTCCAAGTGAATATAAAAGAAAATATAGAATTTTACCTTGATTTTATAGATTTCAGCTTGAAACTTTTTATCTTGACAAAAGCTCTATGGAATGATATAATGATATAATAACCTTTGGCGGAGGTGCGGTATGGAAATAAAGGATAAAAGTGCCCTTGATGAATTTTGGGATATTGATAAGCTTTTGCCGCAGAAGAAGAAAACAACTGTATTTTCTTCACATACCTATGATACAACTCCCGTTGAGGTGATTTTAAAGGCAAAGGAAAGAACGGCCGACAATGAGCTTAAAACCATTGAAATGCGTCCTTCAGATGAGGGGGAAAGAAAGCTTTCATTTGTCAGCGCACCAAGTGAGCCTAAGGCACCGGCTACAGAATATTCACCCGAGAATCCCTTTATTAAAAATGTAAAAATATACAAAAGAGATAATTTTGAATATTATGCTGCTTTTTATGAAGAAGGATTAAAATACCTTGATGCAGATGCACCCAAATGCCTTGAACCATCATTCTTTTCGTATGTTCCGCAGTATTCACAGCTTGATCCTGAGCAACTCGAATTTTACATTTATATGAGGGGAGAGATCAGACAAAAAAATGCCGTTTCCGCTTCATATAGTTATATTTTACTCTATATTTTCGAGCTGATCAATATTGAACCGAGCAAGGAAAAAGCACTTGAACAGTTATGCTTTGTCTGGCAAAGCTATCGTTTAAAATATCAGAAGATAGATTCGCTTCTCAAGGAATGGGTAGCAGATTTTTGCCTTATTCATAGGCTCTCTCCATCGGTGGAAATCCTTGGGAGTGCCTATAAAACGGCAATTGAAAGTGCAAATTTAAAGGAGCTTTATCTTTGCGGCGGGAAGAGCAGAAGCGAAATTTTTTCGGATGGTGAGCTTGCAGATGCGCTGCTTAAGCTCTGTTCCAATTATGATTGGAAAAAGAGCAAATATGCAGTCGGTGAGAATATACCCATATATGAGAAATATATAAAAAGTACACTGATTAAGGCTCTTAGCGTTCTCGGTGGGAGCGGAAGTTTTTTTGTTGGGGCAGGAGAGCTTAAAAGAGAGGCTTTTACGGGGGCAGTGTGCGTTCCGCAAATGAAATGCCGAATTGAGGTTTCATATTGCTCGATCTCCCGTTCTCATGAAATGCGCTTTCTTGTTAGTGATGTGGTCAAGCATACCGAAAACAGACTTCGCGCATATCTTGGCATAAAATCGCGGCTCACAGTGTATTCTTTGCCCGTAAATATCAGAAAATGTATTGACGAATATATGGATGCAGAGCTTGGCGGCAGAGCCGCAAGAAAAAAGGTCGAGGAAAAGCATGATTATGATAGGCTTTACGATCTTCCAAAGCGTGAATTTTCGCTGGATGCTGCAAAAAAAATCGAGGAGGCATCATGGGAGACCACAAATATCCTTATCGAAGCCTTTGAAGAGGAGAAAAAAGAAATAACAGTTCCCGAAAATGTTCCCTCGCTTGAATTAAAATCTTCTGCAGACTGCGATGGAGAAAGTCTTGAAGATGCTCTTTTGCCTTTTATAGATTTTATAGTTGCGGCTTTAAAAGAAGATTTTAACGAACAGATAAAGCTCGCGGAGGAAAAGGGAAGAATGCTTGATTCTCTCGCAGACGAGATAAATGAGATTGCTGCCGAAACTTATGGCGATATAATTCTTGAAAAAAACGGTGAATACTACTGTGTGATTGAAGATTACAAGGAGATGTTTGAATAATGTCCGATAATAATACTCAAAAAATACCAAAAAGAATACTCTCTTCGCTTCTTGCCTCTGTTTCCGCAGGCGTTGTTCCGAGAAGCGGTGCACCTTATATCGCTATCGGAAGATCAGACGAGATTTCTGCGCTGCTTTCAGATCTCGAAGCAACTGCGGAAGGCTGCGGAACTATGCGTTTTCTTATAGGCAGATACGGAAGCGGTAAAAGCTTTCTTATGCAGCTTATAAGAGGCTATGCCATGGAGCGTGAC
>CAYPKQ010000190.1:0-4646 GCA_964411355.1 uncultured Lachnospiraceae bacterium | reverse complement strand
TATTATAGTCATTACCAAACACAAAGAGGCACTCTCTCTTGCCGGACGCTACCTGAGTTATATAGGGAAGCAGATTGTTTGGAATTCCCTTGGGGTCTTCACCGATCCTTCCGCTCTTATGCGCTCCTATGGGATTGAAATAGCGCAGTATTGCAACGCTCCAAGCATTATCAGAGACCCAGATATCCTTAAGAATACGCTCGATCATAAGCTTTGTTTCACCGTAAGGGTTAGTTGTTGAAAGCGGGAAGGTTTCGGAAATCGGAACACTTTCGGGCTTTCCGTAAACGGTTGCGGAAGAGCTGAAAACGATTCTCCTTGCTCCGTATTTTGCCATTACACGGCAAAGAACAAGAGTGCTGAGAAGGTTATTTTCATAATACATAATGGGCTTTTCAACCGATTCACCAACCGCCTTGAGACCTGCAAAATGAATTGCGCTTTCGATCTTATTTTCGCTGAAGATCTTTTCCATTGACGCTTCGTCACGAAGATCTGCCTCGTAAAATTTAAAATCCTTGCCTGTTATTTCTTTGATTCTGTCAAGAACGCAGGGCTTGCTGTTGCAAAAATTATCAACTATGATTATCTCCTTGCCTGCATTCAGAAATTCGACTGCTGTATGTGAGCCGATAAAGCCCGCACCGCCTGTAATGAGTACTGCCATTTATTTACCTCCAAAAAATCAATTCCAAAGACCGTCGGGATAAATTCCGTCTGCGATCATCTTTCTTATGCTGCTCTGAACCTTTTCCTTATCCTCATGATAAGTAACGCCATACCATACCGCATCGGTGGAATACACCTTAACATCTGCGGCACCGGACTGCATCATTTCCTTGATTGCAGTGGGTATGTAATATTCGGATTTGAGTTCTGTTCCTTTTTTCTCAAGAAATTCAACAAAACCCTTTTCGATATGCTCAAATACTGCGGGAGTAAAGCCGATACAGTTCATCGAAACGATAGTTTCCTTGGGGATTCTGTGCCAAACACCGTCTTCCTCGTATGCCGCCATATCACCGTCGCGCTTTATGGTTGTTCTTTCGGTAACGTCAACGAGATAACCGTTTGCGTCAACTGTGCACTCACCTCTTGAAACTGTTCCGTTTTCAGTAAGAGTGTTGTCGAGAACATATCCAACCATGCAAAGATGTCCCTCATCTGCATTTTTCAGATGCGCCGCAAGCTTCATAAATGCGTCTCTGCCATAAAAATCGTCTGAATTGATAACTGCAAAGTTATCGGTGACGCAATTCTTTGCGGAAAGAACAGCATGAGCAGTTCCCCATGGCTTTGTTCTGCCTTCGGGAACGCTGAATCCATCCGGAAGATCGTTTATATCCTGGAATGCATACTCGACCTTGATGCTCTTTGAAACGCGATTTCCGACAGTTTCGGCAAAATCTGCATAATTTTCCTTCTTGATAACGAAAACGACCTTATCAAAGCCGGCTTTTATGGCATCATAGATAGAAAAATCGATTATAAATTCGCCTTTATCCGATATGGGATCGATCTGCTTAAGTCCACCGTATCTGGAGCCCATACCTGCTGCAAGAATTACAAGTGTCATTTTTAAATTTTACCTTTGCGGCACATGCCGCATCCTTTCATATACAATTATGCTCAAAAAAGCAAAAAATCAGTCAACATCATAAAAAATTTTTTCGGGAGGAACAAGAAGCTCCTCGGGATTTTCCACATATCTCTTGATCAGCTTAAATGCCGATGCATAATAGAATCCGTCAACGATCCTCTCATCGGTAACAGCCTTAAGATCGATATATTTGTGTTTCTCAACGCTTCCGTCTGACGCAAGCCTATATTCGGTCTGCTTTGAGCCGTAAGAAAGGAACACCGGGAGATTACCGAAATCATAAAGATGGTGATAGATAGGCTTGATTCCGAGAGAACCCATGCTTGTGATTATCATTGAACCATGGAATGGGCTGACCTCATTTGTGAGAAATTTTGGAAGCCAGCCGTGATAGTCAAAAGTGAACAGAAACCAAACAGCAAAACGGAAAACAAATCCGGGAAGATTTGAAAGGAATTTTGCAACCTTATCAAAGTTTGAGCCTTCGCCGGCTTCAAGAGTTTCAGTTACCACCTTGTTGAATTTTTCATAAACATCATCAATGGTGTCACCGGGATGGAAAACCACCTTGATCATAGTATCGGTGGCATCTATCGACATTTCACGCTTGATAGACATATTTATAACGATATCTTCATCTCGCGAATAGATCTTCTGACCGCTGATGAAACGGTTAAGTGCGGGGCGCTGCGAGATCATACGGACATATGCCGCAAGCATAACATGAAGTATCGAAAAATTCTTCTTGCCTTCCTTTACCTTGTCTCGGCAGAATTTTTCGGTTTTATCGATACTGAGCTGATCGGTAAAAAAATTCTGTGCATCCGAACGTTTTTTCATGATATAAGGCATAACCTTAGACATGATCGGCGCACTTCTGACTCTTCTGCCGTCTTTGCGGTCTCCAAAACGTCTTTTTCTCATAAGTTTACTCCTCTTAATGTACAAAGTATAACTTATTATATACCAAATACCTTGAAAAAGCAAGAGAAATGATAAAAAATAATAATTTTACACAAATTTTTGCACTTTTTTGCCTTAAATTTTAAATCACAAATAGATATTGATTTTTAAGTGAGTTGGTTGTATAATATTATTAATAGTCAATTGGAGGAAAATATGAAAAAGGTTGATATATATACCGACGGTGCTTGCCGTGGAAATCCCGGCAAAGGCGGATGGGGTGCTATTTTGGTTTACGGTGATAAAAAGAAAGAGCTTTGCGGCGGAGAAAAAGAAACAACCAATAACAGAATGGAGCTTACTGCCGCAATCGAAGCGCTTTCGGCACTAAAAGAGCCTTGCGAGGTCACAATGACCTCGGATTCTCAATATCTCATAAATGGAATAACAAAAGGCTGGGCTGTTTCCTGGCGTGAAAAAGGCTGGAAAAAAGCCGATAAGTCCCCTGCCCTCAATCCCGATCTATGGCAAAAGCTCCTCGACCTGCTCGAAATCCATAAAGTAGAATTTGTCTGGGTCAAAGGGCACGCTGGTCACCCATTCAATGAGCGCTGTGATGAGCTTGCAACAAGCTTTGCCGATAGTCTATAATATGCAAACATC
The DNA here is from genome assembly GCA_964411355.1 of uncultured Lachnospiraceae bacterium. Lineage (GTDB taxonomy): Bacteria > Bacillota > Clostridia > Oscillospirales > CAG-272 > SIG710. The sequence goes on along the minus strand of CAYPKQ010000190.1, from coordinate 1,480 downwards.
CGAATCGATAAGCGATTCGGATGTTTTTCATTTTGTGATTCTGTTTTTCTTTAAATACTCTTTTTTATCCTTTTCTATTCTGTAGCTTTCGATGGCTTTTGTAATTGTTTTATTATGAACCCACACCGAAAGCCGTCTTTCCTCCAAAAAAGGCAAAACTTCATCGTAATTAGTTGAAAGAGCAGTTGCAAAATACCATGCCTGCATCATTTTTACATAGTATTCTTCGCTTCGAACGGAGGCAACCCGCTCTGCATATTCACTTTTGAAGCTGTCACCGAGAAAATATCTCATCAGAAGCCCTATTCCGTATCTTACGGTATATGTATGTTCGGATGAAATATAACGGTCAATTATCGGCAAAAGCTGATCTTTGTTTTTGCCTAAAACTTTTGGATTCATTGAATCGCAGGTCGCCCAATTATCAACATGGGGCAGAAAACGGTCAAGGGCTTTCACCGTTTCATCAAAATCTCCGATACTTTCGATCAGAATGGCATGGAGATTATTTTCTTCAAAATACTCATGAGGAAGCAAGGATAGGAAATTTTTTGCTTCCCACTCATCAAGTCCTTTCGCATATTTTCGAAGGACGGGAACTCTGATACCGATAATTTTTTCGCACGGTACAGTCGGCACAAGCGGTGCATTAAAGCTCTTATACCCTTCATCGGCGAGGGAAAAAAGCTCTTTTCTTATATCATGTAAACTGCGCATTTTTTTGCCTTATCTTTCTAAAACTAATTAAAAATGCCAAGCTCAAAGCCGTGAAGGTGAGTATCCAGGTTATGGGATATATTATATAAAGAGTCAGAAGTCCAGGGAACATCTTGAAAACCGTCTCGATCCACAAAACTCGAAGAACACAAACACCAAAAACGGTGATGATCGTGGCTGTCAGGGATTTTCCGATGGAGCGAAGCATTGCAGTTCCCGTATCCATAAGACCGCAGGTGAAATAGAATATTCCCATGATGAGCAAGCGGTTCTTTGCCTCGGCAATAACCAAGGGATCCGAATCGAATATTCCGATGAGTGTATCGGAAAAGATGATACACACAAGTCCTATACCAATACCGAAAACTATGTCGCAGACACAGTTAAGTCCAAATACCTTCCACATTCTGCCATATTTTTTAGCACCGTAATTCTGCGAAGCAAAATTAAGCGCAACCTGATAAAATGCGGCAAGGATATTATATATGTAAGCATCAACATTGGTCGCCGCAGTGTTTGCATTAACATAAAGCGGACCAAGGCTATTATAGCTTCCCTGAAGAAGCATATTGGAAAATGAGAACATCATTCCCTGAATTCCTGCGGGAATACCGATCCTTATGAAGCTCATAAGCATTGGGATATCCAGACGAAGATTCTTTATTGTGACCTTACATTGACCTTCAATTCTTGTCAGATGGATAAGGGAAAGAACGGCAGAAATGAACTGTGATATAATTGTTGCAATGGCAACACCCTCAAC
>CAYPKQ010000189.1:0-4683 GCA_964411355.1 uncultured Lachnospiraceae bacterium | reverse complement strand
TTCCTTGGCAATCCTACAATTCCGAGCAATTTCCTTCTTAATGCAGACGAACAGGTCAATAAGAGTGATATTTCAAAGGGATATAAGACCTATATCGATACTATTTATGCAATGGAAGGAACAAATATCCAGACATGGGTTGAAACTGCTAATGCAAAATATGAAGAGATAGGCGTTAGCCATAGAGTTACATTCTCTGCTCTTGAAGAACCTGCTGTTGCAACAGGTAAGGCGGGCGAAGACCTCACATGGAAGATCATGAATGAGGATGGCGAATATGTAATGTACGTCCAGGGCACAGGTTCTGTTATGCGCGGTTATAATGCTGAAACCGGTGCATTTGAAACAGCACAAGGCTACGGTGGACCTGCTGTTGCAAAATTTGACTGGGCTGATTATGCTTCAAGCGTTAAGAAAATAGTTATTGAAGCTCCCGTAACCGAGATATACGGATATAACCTTACTCAGTTCAATGCTTGTCATACAATTGAGCTTCCTACATCTATGACACAGATCAAGAATTCAAGCTGCTTTAATGATTTGGATGCTCTTGCAACCGTTTATACCAAGGGTCAGACTCCCGAGGTTGGAACTGCAAACCTTTCCAACATCACATCTATTGATGATTATGCATTTGTTAAGTGTGCGTTTAAGAAGATTATTTTTGCAGAAGGCGTTAACATTGGCAAATATGCATTTACTTGGAATTCAAAGCTTGAAAGCGTTGAAATTCCTAACGGTGCAACTGTAGCGACTACCGCATTCCGTGGTTATGTAAATAATAGCTCCATTAAGAGCGTTACATATGCGGATGAATTTGCAACCGTTATGTACACTCCTTTCATTCCTTTCTCTGACGGAACTTCACATAATTATATTACTACTATTACCGTTAATAATCCTACTGCTGCATTCGAAGGATGCACAACAAGTGATTATTCCGCATTCCTTGATGCAATGAGTGCTCTTACAACCGTTTATGGTTATACCGGCTCAACTGCAGAGGCTATGGTTACATGGGCTAATGCAAACGGAAGATCCATTGAGTTCGTAAGCCTTGGCGGCGAGGCTGTTAAGACCGGCTCATATCAGGGCGCAAACTGGGTAGTTGAGGCTCTTGATGGCGGTAAGTATTCCGTAACTATTTCCGGTGATGATATTACAGCCCTTCCTGCAGCTTCCTCCGATTGGGGTCTTGATGATTACAAGGAAAATGTAACAAAGGTTATTGTCGATGCTCCTATCACATCTCTAACAAGTGTTATTAGAAGCATGTTTGCGAATGCTCAGATACTTGAGCTTCCCACAAGCTGTAAGACAATTGAGGGAAGTGCATTGAACAATTATAAAACACTCCATACCGTCTATACAACAGGGCAGGAAATGGTTGAGGGAACATTTAATTTCTCAAATATTACAACCGTCAAGGGATACGCTCTTGTATGGAACGCTATGAATACGGTAATTATTGGTGAGAATTGTAATTTCATGGCTAACGCAATGTTCTGGCAGCCCAATCTTTCTAAGGTAATAATTTCCGAGGGCGCAACTATTGGAGTTCAATCGTTCGTCAGTGGTACTTCCGCTGATAGAACTTGGCAGGATACTTCAGTTGAATTCCCCAAGAGCATGAGTGTTATTCCTGCTGCTGCATTCTACGGCAATCAGGGAACAGACCTTAGCACAATATTCGCTAACAATGTTGTTGTTGAAATAACAGTTAAGAATCCTGATGCCCTCTTTGCAATCAATACAAATGCTACTGCAAATGATTATGAAGGCTTTGTAACATGGATGTCTGCTCTCGAAACAGTCAAGGGTCAGGCAGGCTCAACCGCAGAAGCTTTTGTAAACTGGGCGAATGAGTATTTTGCAGAGAATGAGATCGAAAGAACCATTGCTTTTGAAGCAATTGACACAGTTGTTAACGGAATGCCAATCGGTGATAATCTCTGGTATCGTATTCTCGATAATGGCGATGAAACCTATACAATTGATATCTACGGCACAGGTACAACTGCTTATGCTGCTGATGCCGATGGTAATAAGGTTACAATGAGCTGGAATCTTATAGATGAAAACAGATCCTTTAATGAATATGCTTCGAAGATCACAAAGATCAAGATTTCCGCTCCCAATGTAACCAATTATCAGGGATATATGTTCAAGGGTACAAATGCAACTCACCTTGAGCTTAATCCTAACCTTACAGCGATTAACGGAGGCTCAGACTTTAACGGTATCGCTAAACTGACAACAGTTTATGTAACAGGCAATGAGCCTGTTGAGGGTGTTGCTGATTTTTCAAACATCAAGACCTTTAATCAGTATTCATTTGTAAATCATAAGTTTAAGAAGATCATTCTTTCCGATGAGCTTACAAAAGTTCCTTACTATTGCTTCGGCTCCGATGACGGTAAGGCTGTTCTTGAGGCTGTTGAAATTCCCGCAAGTGTAACAAGCATTGAATCTCTTGCTTTCAACAATGCAAAGACATTGGCTTATGTTAATATTGCAGGCGATAATGTAGATATTAAGTCAGATGCGTTTAGCGGTTGTGCTGCGTATGCAACAGTAATTGCAAAAGCTGGCTCTACTGCTGAAACTTTGGCTGCAAATAGCGGATATCAGTTTATCAACGGAGCAAATGTCAATAATATCGTTGCAGTTTATACAAACGATACTTCTGTTATTCTTCTTGACAAGGTTGATAACTCCAATATTACCGCTTATGCAACAGGTTCTGCAACAAGCTTCAGCTTCGGTTATACGAGCTGGAGTAATGCCGTTAACGGAACAAGTGCAGACAGACCTTGGAATGATTATAAGTCGCTTATCACAAAGGCTGTATTCGTAAATCCTGCTCTTACAAAATTCGATGCTTCCTTTGCAGTTCATAAGGCTCTTACAACTGTTGAGATTCCCGCTTCTGTCAGAACTGTTGGCTCTAATGCATTTAACGGCTCTGCACTCACAACTCTTTATATAACCGGAAATGAGGCAGTAACCGGTGTTGTTGACCTTAGCAATGTTACTGCTCTTGGTGATATGTGCTTGGCTTCTTCTCAGGCTCATACTATCCTTCTGAATGATACTCTCTCCGGTGCTTGGGGACAGAATTTGTTCTATAAGTGTACAATGCTTGAATATATAAGAGTTCCTGCCGGTGTTTCTTCCTTCACAGGAATGGTCTTTAACGGTAGCAGTAAGCTTAGTACTATCCTCTTTGAAAACAAGGATACAACTATCAGTTCAAATGCTTTCTCAGGTTGTACAAGTCTTAAGACCATCATCGGTTATAAGGGCTCGATCGCAGAGACATATGCAACAGACAATGGTCTTGAATTTATCGCTCTGGATGAAACCGATGCACTCCTTAAGTTTGATGGCTATGAGATAAGAGAAACAGACTATAACGGTCTCCGTTCGATCTTCTCCGCAAGTCTCAGCGCTATGGAGGCTCTTGAAGCAAAGGGACTTAAGATAGTTGAGTTCGGTAGCTTGCTCGCTTCCACAGATAAGCTTACAGATGCAGGCGTTGAGCTTACCGTTGCTAAGAATTCCGAAGGCGTTTATGCTTCTCACGATTTCGCTATCACAACACCGATTTATAAGAACGGTGTTAAGGTCGGTAAGACACTTAATTTAAGCGATACATCTGTTGAATACGCTTGCACAGTTACTAATTTCTCATCCGATAACTATACAAAGAATGTAACATTCAGAGGCTACATCGTATATGAGGATAAGGAAGGCAACGATTATATTGTTTATGCCGATCTTATCGGTGACGATGGAGTTATCTATAACAGCACAAATCTCGAAGCTGTATGTAATGGCATGATGAGTGACGGCAGAGATCTTTCTGCTAACATTTGCTGGCTTGACATTCAGAGATTCAAGGGTTTGCTTGCTGAATGATCTAAAAATTCAATAAAAAATGGTCCGACTCGCATTATTTTGCGGGTCGGACCTTAATTTTTGAAAAAAATAAAAAATATTTTCAATATTTATTTGAAAAACAGAGTAATATGTGATATAATATATACTATAATTACAATCGCATACTATATCCTTAATTTGGAGGTGCTCAAATGTTAAGTATAAGAGAAAATTTATCATATTGGATATCGGAGATAAGTTCAAGCTCCAAACTTCTGCGTGTAATTTTGAATATGCTTGATATTTTTGTACTCTCGGTGCTCCTCTATATTTGCGCAAAATTTCTTATCGGTATTATGAAAAAAAGATCGGGAAGACTTCTTGTGGGCATCTTTGCTGTTTTGCTTCTCACTCTTACTTCATATTTGCTTAATTTGAAAGCAACATTTTATGTGCTTGAAACGGTGATGCAGTTCGGTCTTATTGCAATTTTGGTTATTTTCCAACCGGAGATAAGAACTCTTCTTGAAAATGTTGGATATGCAAGCAAGCGCTTTGGCTCAAAAAAGAATTTTATTGGTGATGATGAGCAATTGGCTGCGATTGAAAATATCTGCCGTGCCATTCAAAATATGTCAAAGCATTCTGTCGGAGCGCTGATCATTTTCCGAAGGGAAAAGGAGCTTAATGCTTATGACGAAATGAAAGCCGTAAGTCTTAACAGTGATATTACAAGCGAGCTTATTGAAAACATATTCTTTAAAAATTGGTCAGGCAGATGGCGTAAATTACGTATACAGC
>CAYPKQ010000188.1:0-4696 GCA_964411355.1 uncultured Lachnospiraceae bacterium | reverse complement strand
GGCGAATCTTATGTTAGGCTGATACCGTTCAAAGACCATATCAACATTGAGGCACAGTCGGTAATTCAGCATAAGGAAGAATTGATAGGTTATAAAATTACCCCTAAGGGAATGTTGCAGATTTATTTGAAACAGGACATACCGCATGAAGTTTTGAAACAGATATTTGCAGAAGCATTAGAGTGACGGATTTCATTTTATCACTCTGTTAAAAGCGGGGGTCTAAACTCTCGTTCCCACAACGGATTGCGGAATAAATTTGCATTGCGTTTAAAATTATTGTCTATTGGAGGACAAAAGTAATTGGTAGTTGATATTGTCTGCGGAAATGGGCGAATGGTCTTTTGCCCGTTTCCGTGAACAATAACGCAATTTATAAGGAAGGATCAAGAATCATGATAAAGGATACAATAGTAGATGGCGCGCACAATGCGCCTCACCGTTCACTCTATAACGCACTGGGACTTACTCGCGAGGAGCTTCAGAAGCCTCTTATCGGTATCGTCAGCTCCTATAATGAGATAGTACCCGGTCATATGAATCTGGATAAGATAACCGAAGCAGTAAAGCTCGGCGTTGCAATGGCAGGCGGAACGCCCATAATGTTCCCCGCAATCGCTGTTTGCGACGGAATCGCAATGGGACACGTGGGAATGAAATATTCTCTCGTTACACGCGACCTTATTGCCGATTCCACCGAGGCTATGGTCATGGCTCACGGCTTTGACGGTCTTGTTATGATCCCCAACTGCGATAAGAACGTTCCCGGACTTCTTATGGCGGCGGCAAGACTGAATATTCCTACCGTTTTCGTCAGCGGCGGTCCCATGCTTGCGGGAAGAGTTGGCGGAAAAAAGACCAGTCTTTCCTCCATGTTTGAAGCTGTCGGCGCATATAAGGCGGGAAAGATAGACGAAGAAAAGCTCGAAGAATTTGAATGTAAGGCTTGCCCCTCTTGCGGCTCTTGCTCGGGAATGTACACCGCAAATTCCATGAACTGCCTTACAGAAGTTCTCGGAATGGGTCTGGGCGGAAACGGAACTATTCCCGGCGCATATTCTGCAAGAATCCAGCTTGCAAAGCACGCAGGTATGCAGGTTATGGAGCTTGTGAAGAAGGATATCAGACCCCGCGATATCATGACGGAAGCGGCAATAAGAAACGCAATTACTGCTGATATGGCTCTTGGCTGCTCCACAAACAGTATGCTTCATCTCCCCGCTATCGCAAACGAGTGCGGAGTTGAATTTAACCTTGATATGGTCAACGAAATAAGCGAGGTGACACCTAATCTCTGCCATCTTGCTCCCGCTGGGCCTACATATATGGAGGATCTTAACGAAGCGGGCGGAGTTTATGCCGTTCTTCGTGAAATCGACAAGCTTGGACTTCTTGATACATCTGTTATGACGGTTACCGGCAAAACTATGGCTGAAAACATCGAAAATGCATACAACCGTAACCCCGAAACCATCAGAACGGTGGAAAATCCCTTCTCAAAGACAGGCGGAATCGCAGTTCTGCGCGGTAATCTCGCTCCCGACGGATGCGTTGTTAAGAGAAGCGCAGTTGCTCCCGAAATGCTCGTTCACGAAGGCCCTGCAAAGGTCTATGAGAGCGAGGAAGAGGCTATTGCGGCAATCTATGCGGGCAAGATCGTTAAGGGTGACGTTGTTGTCATCCGCTATGAAGGTCCCTCCGGCGGTCCCGGCATGAGAGAGATGCTTTCTCCCACATCCGCTATCGCAGGAATGGGACTTGATAAGGATGTTGCTCTTATTACGGACGGACGCTTCTCGGGCGCAACAAGAGGTGCTTCCATCGGTCATGTTTCACCCGAAGCTGTAAGCGGCGGTACTATCGCATATGTAAAGGATGGCGATATTATTTCAATAAACATCCCAGAATACCGCATAGAGCTTAAGGTTACGGACGAAGAGCTTGCAAAGAGAAAGGCAGAAATGCCCATAAAGAAAAAAGAAAACATCAGCGGTTATCTTAAGCGCTATGCCGCTATGGTAAGCTCCGCAGATAAAGGTGCGATAATAAATAAGTAAAGGAAGAAAAAGACATGGCAATGACGATGACGATGACGCAAAAGATTCTTGCGGCACACGCAGGACTCGATAAGGTCGAGGCAGGTCAGCTCATTCTGGTTGAGCTTGACAGAGTTCTCGGCAATGATATAACCTCTCCCGTGGCTATACGTGAATTTAACAACATGGGAGTGAAGGATGTTTTCCACAAGGACAAGGTAACTATGGTCATGGATCATTTTGCCCCCAATAAGGATATAAAGGCGGCAGTTCAGTGTAAAATGTGCCGTGATTTCTGCTCGGAAAAGGAGATTACTCATTTCTACGACGTTGGAAGAATGGGCATCGAGCACGCACTTCTCCCCGAAAAAGGACTTGTTGTGGCGGGAGACGTGGTTATCGGTGCAGACTCCCATACCTGTACATACGGTGCGCTCGGCGCATTCTCAACAGGCGTAGGCTCAACCGATATGGCAGTGGGAATGGCAACGGGAAAGGCTTGGTTCAAGGTTCCGTCGGCAATCAAATTCGTGCTCAAAGGAAAGCTGAATAAGTATGTTTCGGGTAAGGATGTTATCCTTCATATCATAGGCAAAATCGGTGTTGACGGTGCACTTTACAGATCAATGGAATTCGTGGGCGAGGGCGTAAAATCCCTTTCCATCTATGATAGACTCACAATTTGTAATATGGCTATTGAGGCGGGCGCAAAGAACGGCATCTTTGAGGCTGATGAAGAAGCTCTCCGCTATATTGCAGAGCATTCCACAAGAAAACCCGTAATTTATACCGCAGATCCCGATGCTGAATATGACGAGGTAATTGAAATCGACCTTTCCGAGATAAAGAGCACAGTTGCATTCCCCCATCTTCCCGAAAACACCCGTACTATTGACGAGGTGGGCGACGTGAAGATAGACCAGGTAGTTATCGGCTCATGTACAAACGGTCATTATAAGGACATTGAGGAAGCGGCAATGATAATGAAGGGTAAAACGGTGGCAAAGAATGTTCGCGCCATCATCATTCCCGCAACTCAGGATATTTATCTCAAAGCTATGGAAAACGGACTTCTCAAAATATTCATCGAGGCGGGTTGTGTCGTTTCAACACCGACTTGCGGGCCTTGCCTTGGCGGTCATATGGGTATTCTTGCCGCCGGCGAGAGAGCGGTTGCAACAACAAACCGCAATTTCGTGGGCAGAATGGGCGATGTTACAAGTGAAGTTTATCTTGCAAGCCCCGCAGTTGCGGCGGCAAGTGCAATTGCCGGCAAGATAGCAGACCCCAACAAGATCTAAGGAGGCAAAGACATGATTTTTACAGGTAAGGTTTTAAAATACGGCGATAATGTCGATACCGACGTTATCATCCCCGCAAGATATCTCAATACCATCGACAAAAAGGAGCTTGCCTCTCACTGCATGGAGGATATCGATAAGGAGTTTACAAAAAAGGTGCAGCCCGGTGACATCATGGTTGCAGGTGCAAACTTCGGCTGCGGCTCTTCCCGTGAGCACGCCCCCATTGCAATTAAGGAGAGCGGAATTTCTCTTGTTATTGCCGAAAGCTTTGCAAGAATCTTCTACCGCAACTCGATAAATATCGGACTTGCGATTCTTGAATGTCCCGAGGCGGCAAAGGCTATCTCAAATGGAGATGAAGTCGAGGCAGACCTTGACAAGGGCATAATTTACGATAAGACAACAGGCGAAAAATTCGAAACAAAGCCTTTCCCCGCATTTATCGAAAAGATAATCGATTGCGGCGGCCTCGTGGAAGCCATCAAAAAGGGCGAGATAAAGTAACAAAGAAACGAATTTTGCGCTTTCCACAAAAAGCGCCCAAAAACTTCTAACAAAAGGGAAACAAGGATATGAAATTTAACATAGCATTACTTAAAGGTGACGGAATAGGTCCCGAGATCGTTGACAGCGCAGTGAGAGTGCTTGAGGTCGTGGGCAAAAAATTCGGTCATGAGTTTGATTTTACTGCATATGACATCGGCGGCATCGCCATCGACAAGCACGGCAAGCCTCTTCCCGAGGAGACTGTCAGCGGTTGTCTCGCAAGTGACAGCGTCCTTCTCGGTGCTGTGGGTGGCCCTAAATGGGACACTCTCCCGGGCAACATCCGCCCCGAAAAAGCCCTTCTCGGCATAAGAGAGGCAATGGGGCTTTTCACAAATCTCCGTCCCGCAAAGCTTTACAGCGCACTGAAGGATGATTGTCCTCTCAGAGCTGACATCGTGGAGAACGGATTTGATATTATGATAGTCCGTGAGCTTACAGGCGGAATCTATTTCGGTGAGCGCGGCATGAGAGAAGGCAAATACGGTGAGGAAGCATATGACACCGAGTGTTACAGCCGCATGGAGATCGAGCGAATCGCAAAGGTCGCCTTTGAGAGCGCAAGAAAGAGAAGAAAAAAGCTCATAAGCATAGACAAGGCAAATGTTCTTGAATCCTCAAGACTTTGGAGAAAGGTAGTTCACGAGATAGCGGAGCAGTATCCCGATGTTGAATGTACCGATATGCTGGTTGACAACGCCGCAATGCAGCTTGTGCGCAATCCCGCACAGTTTGACGTTATCGTAACGTCAAATATGTTCGGTGATATCCTTTCCGATGAGGCTTCCCAGATAACGGGCTCTATCGGTA
>CAYPKQ010000187.1:0-4715 GCA_964411355.1 uncultured Lachnospiraceae bacterium | reverse complement strand
TGTCAAAAGGTACACTTTTTGACAATAGTCGGTACAAGGAGAAGAAAAATGAAAAAGAAAATCTTAATCCTTTCAGCGATTCTAATTATCGCCATATGCATTCTTTTTTTCAACATATCAGCCTATGCCGTGGTTTATACCGGAAATTGCGGCGCAAACGGTTCAAATGTCACCTATAATCTTGATACCGAAACAGGTATACTTGAAATTACCGGTACAGGAGATATGGCAAACTATTCATCTTCATCAAGAGGACCGTGGTATTCAAACCGTAATTCGGTTAAAACCGTTAAAATTTCAGATGGCGTTACGAGTATTGGTTCTTATGCGTTCTATCACTGCAGCAGTCTTACAAGTGTTACTATTCCCGATAGCGTTACGAGTATTGGTTCTCAGGCGTTCTCTGTCTGCAGCAGTCTTACAAGTGTTACCATCCCCGATAGCGTGACGAGTATTGGTTCTCAGGCGTTCTATTGGTGCAGCATACTGAAAGCGATAGAAGTTGATGAAAACAATTCGTATTATTGTGATATAGACGGCGTTCTTTTCACAAAAGACAAGAAAACACTTGTAGCATATCCCGCCGGTGGTTCTACTACATATACTATCCCCGATAGCGTGACGAGTATTGGTTCTCGGGCGTTCTATTGGTGCAGCAGTCTTACAAGTGTTACCATCCCCGATAGCGTTACGAGTATTGGTTCTCTTGCGTTCTATTGGTGCAGCAGTCTTACAAGTGTTACCATCCCCGATAGCGTCACGAGTATTGGTGATGGTGCGTTCTTGCGCTGCAGCAGTCTTACGAGCGTAACCATCCCCGATAGCGTGACGAGTATTGGTTCTCGGGCGTTCTATTGGTGCAGCAGTCTTACAAGTGTTACCATCCCCGATAGCGTTACGAGTATTGGTTCTCTTGCGTTCTATTGGTGCAGCAGTCTTACAAGTGTTACCATCCCCGATAGCGTCACGAGTATTGGTGATGGTGCGTTCTCGCGCTGCAGCAGTCTTACGAGCGTAACCATCGGTGATAGCGTGACAAGTATTGGTTACGAAGTGTTCTATGACTGCAGCAGTCTTACGAGCGCAACATTTAAAACTAAAAATGCAACTATTGACTCAACTGCTTTTAATTATTGCTCAAAACTTGAAACGATATATCTTTACCTAAACAGCACGGCAGACAGTTATTTCTCCGACACTGAATACACAAAAATTTATCTTGATGATGAATCAGACACCCCCAAGGGTGATTATGAGTACACCGTAAATGATGATGGAACATCTGTCACCATAACAAAATATATTGGCTCGGGTGGTGACGTTGTGATCCCCCAAAAGCTCGACGGATATGATGTTACGATAATTGGCGATACGTCTTTCAGTAAATGCGAAACTCTGACGGGCGTTACCATCCCCGAGGGAGTGACGAGCATTGGATATTCTGCCTTTGAATACTGCAGTAATCTGGCAAGTGTTACCTTCCCCGAAACTTTAACTATCATAAGTGATTTTGCTTTCTATTACTGCGACGCTCTTGTGAAGGTTACCATTCCGGAGAGCGTAACAAAAATCGGCTCTTATGCTTTCCGCAGTTGCGGAAGTCTCACGAGCATTACCTTTTTGACAAAAAATGCGACCATCGGCTCGTCCGCATTCGATTATTGCGACAAGCTCGAAACTATATACCTATATAGAAACAGCACGGCGGACAGTTATTTCCCCGATGAAGGATACACAAAGATCTATCTCGACGCTGTTCATACTTGTTCGCCCGAAGGAGCTTGGATCTATAGCGCAGATTCTCACTGGAAATTGTGCTCTTGCGGCAATGCTGTAGACAAAGCCAACCATACAGCCGGAACAGTATGGCTATCTGATGCCGACAATCATTGGAGAGAATGTACTGTATGTGGCTATGAAATGAACAAAGCAGGACACACAGAGGGCGCAGACGGCTATTGCACAATTTGTCTAAGGTACGTTCACGTTCATTCTGCACAAGGGGATTGGCAAAAGGATTCAACTTATCACTGGAAGCTCTGCTCTTGCGGAATAAAGGTTCTCGAAGGCGCACATGTTGACGCAAACAGTGACGAAATTTGCGATGATTGCGGTCATACCATCAGTATTAGCGGCGGAATTATCGAAATCGGCTCTGCAACGACCGTTCGCGGCAATACCGTATCTGTGGATATTACCCTCTCGGAAAATCCCGGCATTTCCGGACTGCTTTTGAAGTTCGATTTTAATAGAGATGCTCTAAAATTGAAAGAAATCGTCTACAAAAACTGGAATGTTCAAGGCGAAGATAATCTGGGCGAAGCTTCAAGTGATGAGCATATTTCTATTCTGTTTTACAATGAAGATGACATCACATATAACGGTCAGATTGCAACTTTAATTTTCGAGGTTATCGAAGATGCTCCCATTGGCGAGCATACCATCGACCTATACTATATTGAAGCTGTAAACAAAGATCAAATTAATGTTATCATGACCGCAACGGATGGAAAAATCACCGTTCGTCAAAGCATTGCGGGTGATGTCAATTTTGACGGACGTGTAAGCATCAAGGATAATGTTCTTCTTGCTCAATATCTTGCAGGCTGGGGCGTTACTGTCGATACAAATGCGGCAGATTGCAATGGCGATGGAGTAATTTCCGTTAAGGATATCGTTCTTCTTTCCCAATACCTCTCAGATTGGGATGTAGCTTTAGTAACCATTAATTAATAATATAAAAAAGAGGTGCTTAAAATGAATTTCAAAAAATTTCTCTCACTTGTACTGACACTTTTAATGGTAGTGTCCCTGGTTCCTACTGTTTTCGCCACCGAAGGTAGTATTGACGAAAAAGTCGGTTATACGGTCTTACCTACCGTCGATCCTTCTACTATCGTTGATCCTGTTGTTGTAAATAATGTCACCGGCGTTACAATCAACAAGGATTTCACTTGGATAACCGTCGGAGTTATCGAAGAGCTTACAGCTGTTGTTTCCCCTTCAAACGCAACAAATCAGAATGTTGTCTGGACATCCTCAAATCCCAATGTTGCAACTGTTGACAGCAACGGTGAAGTCAAAGCCATTCGTCCCGGCACAGTTACAGTAACTGTAACCACCGTTGACGGCGGATACACCGCAAGCTGTACTTTCAGAGTTGTTTCGCAGAAAGAAGCTGAGGTCACAAGAGACACAGTTCTTATTCTTGATGATTCGGGAAGTATGAGCGGAACCCCTGTTACAGAACTCAAGAAAGCCGCAAAGAATTTCGCTCAAAAATACATAGACAATCCCGGTATAAACAGACTTTCTGTTATCCTTTATGCTTCTTCCGTTTTGTCCTATAATAGTCTTACGAACGATATTACAATCGTAAATGATATGATTGATAATATGTGCGCTTCCGGCGGTACGGATATCACCTCTGCAGTAAAGAAAGCAAATGACATTCTTTCTTCTTCTACTGCAGATATCAGAAATATGATAATAATGACCGACGGTCTCCCAAATAACGGTGAAAGCGTTTCTTCCGGCAGATATACCAGCTCTGATTATTCATACTATTCTTATGCCAACGCACTTTATAATACTGCTGTTGAATACCACTCCGAATACAGAGTTTTCACCTTTGGTTTTTTCCACAACATGTCAACTTCACAGAGGAATTTCGGCATCAAGCTTCTTGACGATATAAAGAACGCAAAATTCTATGAGGTAGAGAGCGCCGAAGAAGAAAAGCTTGCAGCGGTTTTCGATGAAATCCTTTCAGACGTTATCGATATGAGCGTAACGCTCGATAAATCAAATCTTGAACTCAATATTGGAGAAACAGCTCAGCTTACAGCTATAGTTCATCCCACAAATGCAGATAATAAAAATGTTTTCTGGTCTGTTGCCGATCCGTCTATTGTTTCTGTTGATAATAACGGTAAAATCAGAGCCATTTCCGCAGGAGAGACCACGGTTACAGTAACAACAGAAAAAGAGGGACGCACAGCCACATGTAAGGTCAAGGTTATTGAAGATCTGAACGATATTATGCTCATTTGCGACAGCGAAAGCACAAGAGCAGGAAAAACAATCGAACTTCCTATTACGCTCGTAAATAATCCCGGCATTTCAGGACTCGCTTTCAAGGTAAGATACGATTCCTCAGTACTTAATCTTAAAGCGGTTGATACTTCTACATCTGAGGTCACTTGGAGCTATATTACTCACAATTTCGGCAATTCAACAAATAACGACGCGGTTTCTTTCGTCTATACCCGCGAATACGATTATGTTTCAAACAACACTCTCGCAACGCTTGTGTTCGAAGTTGCCGATGATGCTCCCGAAGGAGACTATGAAATCGAAATCTATTTCCATGAAGCCTGCGATGAGAATCTGGACGATGTTTATTTGAGGGCTATTAATGGCTTAGTAACAGTGCTTTCAAGTGTTCGCGGTGATACAAATGCAGACGGATTTATAAATGTTAAGGATATCGTCCTTCTTGCGCAGTATCTCGCAGGCTGGAGCGTATCTCCCGACCTTTATGCTTGCGATTGCAATGCAGACGGTGAAATAACTGTTAAAGATATCGTTCTGCTTTCTCAGTATCTTGCAGATTGGAATGTCGCTCTCGGTTGAATAATTTAAAAACAAAAAATCCGCCAATGGCGGGTGCTCGTAAAACAGTTAAACTAAAAATTTAACTATTTTACGGCATC
>CAYPKQ010000186.1:0-4772 GCA_964411355.1 uncultured Lachnospiraceae bacterium | reverse complement strand
ATTAAATATATTGAAGAAAATCCCGATTTCATTCAGCCCGAATCCCGCAAAAAGGAAATGATAAATAACTTCCTAAAGGCCGAGGGCGGTCTCCAGGATCTCTGCGTTTCGAGAACAGCCTTTAAATGGGGCGTTCCCATTGATTTTGACCCCAAGCATGTTATCTATGTGTGGATAGATGCGCTTTCCAATTATATAACCGCTCTCGGATATGATCCCGAGCTTAGCGAGCAGCCCGAGCTGTTTAATAAATTTTGGCCCGCAGACGTTCATATGATCGGTAAGGATATTCTCAGATTCCATACCATCTATTGGCCGATTATGCTTATGGCTCTTGATGTTCCGCTGCCGAAAAAGGTGTTCGGACATCCTTGGTTCAATTTCGGAGAGGATAAGATGTCAAAATCAAAGGGCAATGTTATATATGCCGATGATCTTGCAAAGAGATTCGGTGTTGACGGAGTGCGCTACTATGCTCTTTCCGAAATGCCCTTCGCTTCGGACGGTTCTATCACATATGAGAGCGTTATCACAAGATATAATGCAGACCTTGTAAATAATCTCGGGAATCTCTTCAAGCGTACGCTTGATATGCTGAAGAAGTATAATGATTCGGTGATTCCCGAGCCTTCCGCTCCCGAAGCTCTTGATGAAGAGCTTAAGAAGGCTTGCGCTGACGCTTTTGCAAAATTCACCGCAAACATGGATGAATACAAAATTGCCGATGCTCTTGAGCATATCTTTACAATGCTCCGCCGCGCAAACAAATATATCGACGAGACTACTCCTTGGGTGCTGGCAAAAGATCCTGCACAAAAGGCTCGTCTTGATACCGTTCTTTATAATCTTCTTGAAACTATCCGTTGGGGTGCTGTTATGCTTCAGCCCATCATTCCCGAAAGCGCAGAGGATATTCTGAATCGCCTCGGAACAGATGCACGTTCATTTGATACCATCGGCGGCTGTGATAAGTTCTGCGGCATGAAGGCGGGCACAAGCACGATGGAAAGCAAGGTTCTCTTTGCGAGAATTGATGAGGAAAAGATGCTTGCAGAGCTTCAGGCAGAGCTTGAAGCTCAGATGAAGGCTGCACAGGCGGCAGAGAAGAAGGTCGAGAAGCCCGAAGGTCTTGCGCAGATCGGAATCGATGATTTTATGAATGTTGAGCTTCGCACCGCAAAGGTCGTTGTCTGCGAGAGGGTGCCGAAGGCTAAAAAGCTCCTTAAGCTTACCATCGACCTTGGCTATGAGCAGAGAACCGTCGTTTCGGGAATTGCAAAATTCTATGAGCCTGAGCAGATGATAGGCAAGAAGATAATCGTTGTAGCAAATCTTAAGCCCGCAACTCTCTGCGGTATCGAGTCAAACGGCATGATACTTGCATCGGGTGAGGAAGAGATAAGAGTTGTGTTCCTCTCGGATGACACACCCCTGGGAGAGAGAGTAAGATAACGGAGGAACGGCAAAATGGAGAACGGCAGATGGATAACAAGTGCGGAATTTGCCTCTCTTGAGCCGAGAAATGTTTTTTTAGACAGCTTGAGAGAAAGAATCTTGATTGCAGTGAGCACAGAAATCGGCATATCATTTTCAGACGGAAATTCGCCCTTGAATTGAACCCCGAAAAAGCCATCATCCGCATTACGGCTGATGATTATTACAAGCTTTATATAAACGGTGCTTTTGTTGCCATGGAGCCTGCACCTTCATACCATTTTAATTATAACTACAATGAAATAGACGTTTCTGCTTATCTTAGCGAGGGCGAAAACCTTATTGCTGTTCACACTCTCTATCAGGGACTTGTCAACAGAGTCTGGCAGAGCGGCGATTTGCGTCACGGTCTTTGGCTTGAGCTTTTTGCTGATGAAAAGCAGTTCCTTGTCAGCGACGAAGGTTTTAAATGCGCTGTCCATTCCGCATATGGGGAGATGGGAACCGTTGGATATGAAACCGGATTCCTTGAAGAGTATGCTTCCCGTTTACCTCATGTGGGATTTGTACTTTTTGATTATGACGACAGCAATTGGGAGAATGCCTGCATTTGCAAATTTGATGACCATGTCCTTGTAAAGCAGAAAACAGAGAGCGTAGTTACCAAAAAGATATCACCTGCGGAGATGAGAAGAAACGGAAACACAGTTTTAGTTGATTTTGCTTCAAATTATGTGGGATATCTTTGCGTTTCGGTGAAGGGAAAAAGCGGAGAGAAAATTTCCCTTAGGTGCGGTCAAGAGCTTTCAGAGGACGGAAGTGTTAGATATAATCTTCGGGCAAGCTGTGTCAATGCCGAGGATTGGATGCTTTCGGATGGAGTAAGCATTCTTGATTGGTTTGATTATAAATCTTTTCGCTATGCTGAACTTGACCTGCCTTATGGCTGTGAGATAGAAGAAATATACCTTATTGCCCGTCATTATCCCTTTTCTCTTAAGGAAGAATACCGCTCGGACGAGCACATCAAATGAATATGGGAGCTTTGTGTAAACACCCAGAAATACGGTACACAAGAGGGTATCCAGGACTGCATGGAGAGGGAAAAGGGCTTCTATGTGGGCGATGGATGCTATACAGCACTTACCGGAATGGTA
This sequence comes from uncultured Lachnospiraceae bacterium, assembly GCA_964411355.1. GTDB lineage: Bacteria > Bacillota > Clostridia > Oscillospirales > CAG-272 > SIG710. The sequence goes on along the minus strand of CAYPKQ010000186.1, from coordinate 2,181 downwards.
CTTGCAGGGGACGATTCCATAGTGAGAAAGCTGATAGATGACGGATTTGCGTCGAGCTTTATCACAGACGGACTTGTGACCTGCCTTGAGTGCTCATTTATGCAGGAAATAGCTGAATATCCGCTAATGCTGATATATCTTGTTCTTTGGCATTATAATCTCTCGGGTGACAGAGATTATCTTGCAGAGAATTACAAAAAATCGGTTGCGGTTCTCGAATCCTACCGCAGAGATTATGAAAAAGACGGACTTTTATCCGAGCTTGATAAATGGTGCGTTGTTGAATGGCCTGCCAATTTCAGAGACGGGTACGATGTTGATATAGCAGAGGGCAAGGTTTGCCATGATGCGCACATTTCCATAAATGCTTATTATATCGAGGCTGTTAAGTTTGTCAATCGGATGGCTTCGCTTCTCGGCGTCGAAGAATACAGAGATGAAAAAATGCTCATTTCAGCATTTACCGAGGCTTTTTACCTTCCCGAAAAGCATATTTTCAGGGACGGTGAGAACACGGATCACGTAAGCTTTGTGGGAAATGTTTTCCCCTTTGCGTTTGACCTTTGTCCTGATGAGCTTTGTCGTGAGAATATAATGAAAACGGTAAGTGAAAGAGGAATAAGCTCGCTGTCAATGTTCTGTACCTTCCCGGTTCTTGCAAGACTTGCACTTATGGGGCGTGATGACCTCTTAAGGAGTGCTTTTCTTGATGAGGGCGCATGGCTTCGTATGCTTCGTGAGGATGCAACCACCACATTTGAAGGTTGGGGCAAGGATACCAAGTGTAATACCTCGCTTTTCCATATGACAATGTCCTATGGCGCACTGTTTTTGTGCGATACCGATTTAAAGAATTTTTTGGAGCTGTAAAAGGAATATTAATAATGAAGCTTTTTGATTCGCACGCACATTATTATGACGAGCGATTTTCAGAGGAGATAAGCGGCGGAGCGGATGCTATCCTATCCGCCCTTTTCTCGGAAAACGTCGGCTGGATAGTAAATGTGGGTACAAGCAATGAAAATGCCGCAGAGTGCATAAAGCAGGCGGCAAAATATAAAAATATGTATGCGGCGGTGGGAATACATCCCGGAGATTGCCGTCATTACATTGATGTTGATTTTGAGATCCAACGACTGAAAGCCATACTTGAAAACAGGAAAGAAAAAAAGATAGTCGCTCTCGGTGAGATAGGTTTGGATTATCATTATGAGGGTACAGACAAGACAAAGCAGCAAGCCTTTTTTGAAAGACAGCTTTCTCTTGCAGAGGAACTTGACCTTCCGGTTATAATTCACGATAGGGAAGCCCACGGTGATTGCTTTGATACCGTTTGCCGTTATCCCGATGTCAGGGGCGTTTTTCATTCCTATAGCGGAAGTGCCGAAATGGCTCTTGAGCTTGTGAAGCGCAGCTGGTATATTTCATTTTCGGGTGTTTTGACCTTTAAGAATGCCCATAAGTCGAAAGAGGTTGCGGCGATTTTGCCCGAGGACAGAATTCTTATCGAAACCGATTGCCCTTATCTTGCACCTCACCCCCACAGAGGAGAAATGAATCATTCGGGACTTATGAGCTTTACTCTTGCGGAGCTTGCGGATATAAGATGCGAGTCAGTGGAGAAAATGGCGGAAATTACGGCAAAAAATGCCGCAAATTTTTTTGGAATAACACTTTGAAACTAAAAACAGTGTTAAAATTGTCAAAAATGCAGAAAAATATTGTGCGAAATTGTGCAAAAGGGAGAAATTTTTGTTAAAGTATATTGATGCTTGACAAACTTGTCCATGAAATGATATAATATTCGGTAGCAATGGGCAAACTATGCCTAATTGCGCCTATATGACAGTAACGTGTGCCCGTCACACGCTTGTATATAAGCATTTATTACAGAAGAAGGAGGAACAAAATGCCAACATTTAACCAGCTTGTAAGACAGGGTCGTACAGACAGAGTTTATAAGTCCAAGAGCCCCGTGCTCCAGAAGGGCTACAATTCACTCAAGGGCGCAACGACCAACCAGTCTTCTCCTCAGAAGAGAGGCGTATGCACAAAGGTATCCACAACAAGCCCTAAGAAGCCTAACTCCGCGCTTCGTAAGATCGCCAGAGTAAGACTTACAAACGGACTTGAGGCTACAACTTATATCCCCGGCATCGGACACAACATTCAGGAACACTC
>CAYPKQ010000185.1:0-4819 GCA_964411355.1 uncultured Lachnospiraceae bacterium | reverse complement strand
GATGCCCTCTGCATATTAGCTTCCGCTGGGAGATGCGATTATCATAAAGGTTGCTCTCTTTACACCGTGAACGCCAAGATGCTCGTCATTTCCGAACATAAACGGACGCAGGTAAAGGGATGTTCCAAAGGATTTTGGAACCCATTTTTCTTCAAGTCTGACAAAAACGGTAAGTGCCTCAAGGAAATCCGCTTCATCAAGCAGAGGCAGGCACATACGCTCGGCAGAGGTATTCATTCTCTTTATATTTTCCATGGGACGGAAAAGACGAACGCTTCCGTCCTCGGCTCTGTAAGCCTTAAGTCCCTCAAAGATCTCCGCACCGTAATGGAGAACGGTGGAAGCGGGGTGGATAGAAAGATTGCCAAAGGGAACTATTCTTGCATCCTGCCAACCCTTACCTTCCTCATAATCCATCATGAACATATGGTCGGAAAAGATCCTTCCGAAGCCAAGCTCATTTTCGGGGGGGCAAACACGGGGAGATGTTGTTTTTGTAATTTTGATTTCCATAAAAAATATAACCAGCCTTTCGGGAAATATATTAACGCTTTAGTATGATAAAATATTATAATACGCATTTAGCTTCAAGTCAAGAGATTTTCGATTATTTTTCAAAAAAGAGCGCAAAAAATGCTTTTGAGTGTAAAAAATCCTTTTTTTAAAGCAAAAAAATTCCTTTGAATATAAAAATTTCGTTTTAAAAGGCAAAAAATTCTTGACACGGGGAAATACTTGTGGTAATATTTAAGAGAATATAGTTCATTTATATAAAGGAGTATCAAAATGAAATTTAACTACGGTGTTTGTATCGGAATCGATGAGCTTAAGAGCATTGAGACTATGTCAAAGCTCGGATATAGCTTTGCGGAGACAGGCTTTGCGGCAATGGCAGAGGCAAGCGATGCTCAGATCGATGAATTTGGCAAGGCTCTCGCAGCAAACGGAATGACTTGCGCTTCCTGCAATGGCTTTATGCCCGGCAGCATCAAGACCTGCGGTCCCGATATGGACGATGCAAAGATAAAGGATTTCCTTGAGCGCAATTTTGAGCGCAGCGCAAAGCTCGGCTTCAAGAGCGTAATTTTCGGCTCGGGCGGATCAAGACAGGTTCCCGAAGGCTATGACAGAGAAAGAGCAAAAGCTGATATCATGCATTTTCTCGGTGACCTTGTTGTTCCCGTTGTTAAGCAGTACGATATCACCATCGGCATCGAGGAGCTTCGCGCCGAGGAGACCAATATCATAAATACCTGCGCCGAGGCTTGGGAATACATAACCGCTATAAACGATCCCCATATAAAGCTTCTGGTTGACCTTTACCATGTTGCTGTTATGGGAACCCCTGTAGAGGAGCTTCGCCGCTATAAGGGATATGTGAGCCATGTTCACATTGCAAGCCCCTCAAACGGCAGAATTTATCCTCTCCCCACAGACGGTGACGATGCTCTTTACAGACAGTTCTACGATATTCTGGAGGAGATCGGCTACGAGGCAAAGAATATCTCTCTTGAAGGAAGCCGCGGCGACGATTTTAATGATACTATTACAAAATCCATCGCATATCTGAAAAGCCTGGAGAAATAATAATTACGAGCAAAGGGACTGATTCGCCTCGGTGGATCACTCCCTTTTGTAAAATGAGACACTTAAACAAGCAGTAATTTATCGAACAAGCGATAAATTACTGTTTAGCAAAAATATCGCAGGATTGGCAAATCTCCAATCTCAAAAAGGAAAAAATATGAAAATTCTTATGACCCTTATGGGGCTTGACATTGGCGGTGCGGAAACGCACGTTCTGGAGCTATCGAGAGCTCTTCACGAAATGGGACACGAAATCACCGTTTCATCAAAAGGCGGTGTTTATGTAAAGGAGCTTGAAGAAGCGGGAATACGCCATGTAAGGCTTCCTCTTCATACGAAGAACCCATTTTCTGTTATAAAAAGCTATTTCGGGCTCAGAAAGCTCATAAAAAAAGAAAAATTCGATATCGTTCATGCTCATGCGAGAATCCCCGCCTTTATCTGCGGACTTCTTCACCGCTCGCTTCATTTCAGATACGTCTGCTCTGCCCACTGGGTCTTTGAGATCAACGCTCTCTGGAAAAAAATTGCCGATTGGGGCGAAAAAACCATTGCGGTAAGCGAGGATATCAAGCAGTACGTCATCGACAATTACGGCGTTTTCCCGGATAACGTTTCGGTTACGATAAACGGCGTGGATATGAAGAAATTTTCAAAGGATATCGAAGTTTCCTCTCTTGCAGAGGAGCTTTCTTTGCCCGAAAAAAGAAGGACACTCGTCTATGTCAGCCGAATGGATACCGACAGAAGCGCGGCGGCAAGGATGCTATGCGAAATTGCTCCCGAGCTTAAAAGAAAATACGGCGATCTTCATATGATAATCGTCGGCGGCGGTGACGATTTTGACTATGTCAGCAGCCTTGCAGACAAGGCAAACGGTGAGGCGGGCGAAAGCTTTGTCCACATGACGGGTGCCAGAACGGATATCAACCGCTTCATTGCGCTCGGAGATGTTTTTGTTGGAGTTTCAAGAGCGGTTCTCGAAGCCATGAGTGCCTCAAAGCCTGTGGTGATTGCGGGAAATGAGGGCTATATCGGACTGCTCGGCAAGGAAAACATGGATATTGCCGTTTCGACGAATTTCTGCTGCCGCGGCTGTGAGGAAACAAGCGGCGCACTTCTCCTGCGCGATATATCGGCACTTCTCGACCTTGAAGAAGAGAAGATCGCTGCCATCGGTGAGGAAAACCGACGCATAATAAAAGAAAGCTACTCTGCCGAGAGAATGGCAAAGGATTGCCTTTCGGTTTATGAATCTCTTTATCCGTATGATTATAAAAAGCACGGAGATATCGTCTTTTCTGGCTATTACGGCTTCGGAAACATGGGTGACGACTCTCTGCTTTGCTCGATAATTGAAAATCTGCGAGCAATTGATCCCGACGTCAGAATTACTGCGCTTACCAAAAGTTCGAAAAAAATGCGGAGAAAATACGGAGTCAGGTGCGTAGGAAGATTTAATATTTTTGCCGTTATCCATGCCCTCTGCCATGCAAAGCTCCTTATCAGCGGCGGCGGCTCACTCTTCCAGAATAACACCAGTGCAAAAAGCCTTGAATATTATGTGGGAATCGTAAAGCTTGCAAAGAGAATGGGCTTGCCGGTTATGGTCTATGCCAACGGAATAGGCCCGCTTTACGGAAAAAGAAGCCATAAAAAGGTGAAAAAAGTGCTTGGTGAGGTGGATTTTATCAGCCTTCGAGAGCCTTCGTCATATGAATTTTTGGAGGAGATAGGTCTCGATGCCGAAATTCTCAACAAAATCAGAATTTCCGCAGACCCTGCCCTCACCCTTTCTCCTTGTAGCGATGCGAGATGCAATTATATTCTTGAAAAAGCCGGAATTGACAGCCCACATGGCTGCTTTGCAGTGTCACTTCGTGAATGGCATGACCTTAAAACAAGCGAGGACGCCGTCAGCCGTGACGAATTTATCGGAAAAATTGCGGATGCGGTGGCAAAGATCAGCCTGAAACACGGAAAAACTCCCGTTTTTATACCTGTTCAGAAAAGCTATGATGACAAGATATGCCTTGAAGTCAAAAGCCTTACCGAAAAGCAGATCGGCAAAGAATGTCCCTTCCTTCGCGGTCTTTCTGCCCGTGAGGTCATCGGTCTTGCGAAAAAAATGTCCTTCGTTCTCGGAATGAGACTCCATATGCTCATTTATGCAAGTGCCGCAGGCGTGCCCGCTATAGGGCTTTCCTATGATCCAAAGGTCGATGCTTTTCTTGAATACGCATCACAAATGCCCGCACTCGATGCTTCAAGACTCGACTGTGATGAGATTCTTTCCCTTACCGAAAAGATCTTTACGGAAAGAAAAGGGCTCTGTCAAAGAATAGAAAAGAGAGCAGATGAGCTTCGTGCACTTTCAGAGCTTGATGCCAAAAGCGCACTTACGCTATCAAACAGGAAATAATATTTTAACATGATTGATTTTGAAAATTTGATAGGCGGAATTTACCGCCTCAAGGTTTCCTTTGAGGATAATTACACCGCAGTTTTTCTTATCACCACAAAGAATGGAAATATCCTTATCGACGGTGCGACCACAAAGGAGGATGCGGAGAATTTTATCATTCCGGCACTTCTTCGGCTTGGAAAAAAGCCGACTCTTGCAGTTTGCACCCACGATCATGGTGACCATGCAGGCGGAATGCCCTATATCCTTGCTCATTTTGAGGGCGTAAATGCATATTCCGCAAGCAACAAGCTCATAAAGGAACATTCTTTTCTCTGTGCAGAGGACAAAGATGAGCTCTTGCCCGGTGTTTTCGTTATGACTTTGCCCGGGCACTCCCCGGATTCCCTCGGAATTTTTGATATGTCAAGCAAAACACTTCTCACGGGAGACTGCGTCCAGCTTGGCGGTGTGGGAAGATACGGAACGGAAAGGAATATTATAAAAGCCTCGATAAAATTCTTTCAAGCAGTGCGGAAAATCCGATAACCTCACATGAATATTATCCCTTGGGTAGTCTTGCCATGGGCAGAGCAGCCCTTGAAGAATATATTGCCGAGAGCAGAAAAATTGCTATGGAGATAGGGAAGCTGGCATCAAAATTCGGTGGCGCAGAGGCTGCAAGAATATATAACGAAAGCGTCCCCCATCGCCCGCCAATCTCACATTGGAGCGCAAAGGCTCTGATATAATATAGCCTTGCGATGATATGCTAAACAGTAATTTATCGAGGTGTGGGGTGTTTCGCCTCTGCGGAGGCGACAAGCG
>CAYPKQ010000184.1:0-4821 GCA_964411355.1 uncultured Lachnospiraceae bacterium | reverse complement strand
CAGATCCTTTAATTTTGTCTTAAAGATGAAGAACGGCAAACAGCCGTTCTTTTTCTTTTCCGTGTATTTCAAAAAGTCACACTTTTATGTAAAAAACACACTTTATTCTAAAAAGAGTTGACACAGCTCGGCTCTTTATGGTAAAATACCTTTGACAATATCGTTGGAGGTTTTTTATGCGTAATTTTTTAGTTGATTTTCTTGATAGATTTGATTATCCAAACGAGGCAAAAAATGCTCTCGTCGATTGCTATGATGCAATGGCAGGGGATGAGGGTGCGGCAAATGTGATGAATAAATATCTTGATAATTACGCCACAGGAAATGAATATGACCACTATGCAATGCTTGCAGATACGACCGCTGAGGCACTGAGAATCGGTAAGCCTTGGCAAACAGCACATCTGGTTATGGGAATTTTGTTTTCAAAATTTTTGAGGGAAAAATATTTTGAAAAGAGTATAGACGAGCAGTTTTGGATAGATATAGTAAACGACTTTAAATGCAAGCTTTTTGAATGTTATAATGTTTATCACATTTGGGGAAGCTTTGTGGGTCATTGGTGGAAACAGTTTTTCACAATGAATATTTTTGGAGTTGGAAGACTTCAGTACGAAATGAAGCCCTTTGGCAAGGAATATAATGACGAGAATATACATCTCACTCCCGATATGAAGGCACTTTCAATACATATCCCCTCCGCAGGTCCGCTCACGAAGGAGCTTCGCGAGGATTCTTACAGACGCGCAAAAGAATTTTTTGCATCTTATTTCGGAGAACAGCAGGCACTCTTTACGTGCTCATCCTGGCTTCTTTATCCCGACCATGAAGAGATGATCCCGGGATCAAACATAGTGGATTTCATGCATGATTTCAAGGTTTTTGAGGTTTGGGAGTCTGAAAAATCCGGCGACCTCTGGAGAATTTTCGGTGATGCATACGTTCTCCCGTATGAGCTTCTTCCAAAAAACAATTCACTCCGCCGCGCTTATGCTTCTCGTCTATGTGAAGGCAAAAAGGTTGGCAGAGGAGTGGGCTTTTTTCTGAGATGATCTTATAGGAATTTCCCATCTCAAAAGGGGCTGAGTGATCAGCCCCTTTCGTTTTAGCAATAGTTTTTTCAAATGCCGCCGATAAATTACTGTTTATCGGAAATTATTTACATTTGATTTATAGTATCAAAAAATCGGGACTGTGTCAAATGCTCAAAAGCAAATGACTCAGTCCATTTGTTTTCCATATTTTTCAATAGCTTCAACCGCAGCCAAGACACACTCTTCGACAGACATATTACCACATTCTAAAGTTACATCCGCATAGTTTTCATAAAGCGGTGCACGTTCACGAAAAAGTGAAGCAATGGTGCTTCCCTTCTCCATCGCAATACCGCGAGTAGTGATATTGTCTATCCTTTTCTCTATCTCACATGGAGAAAGCTTAAGGTAAACGACAATTCCGTTTTTCTTTAAATTTTCCATCCCCTTCTCGCAATAAACGGCACTTCCGCCCGTTGCAATAACGGATTTATCAGCGGAAAGTCCGCTTAAAATTTCGTTCTCGCACCTTTTAAAGCCGTCAAGACCGTATTGGTCTATCATAGCGCAAAGACTCATTCCGTATTCATTCTGCAAAAGAAGGTCGGTATCTGTGAAATGATAAAGCAACGACTTTGCAAGCAAAACACCTACGGTGCTTTTTCCGCACCCCGGCATTCCGATAAGAATTATGTTCATTTTTTCTCCAAACATCAAAGACCTCTTCTGCCTTCAAGTGCTCTGTAAAGAGTGACCGCATCAGCATATTCCAGATCGCCGCCAACGGGGATTCCGTATGCAAGACGGGTAACCGCAATTCCCGCAGGCTTGAGAAGTCTCGAAAGATACATAGAGGTTGCCTCACCCTCAACAGTTGGGTTGGTGGCAATAATTACCTCCTCTATCTCGCTATCCTCACAGCGAGAAAGAAGCTCTTTGATTCTCAGCTTTTCGGGCGTTACTCCGTTCATGGGAGAAATAACACCGCCAAGAACATGATATAGTCCGTTATATTCTCTTACATTTTCAAGAGCAATAACAGCCTTCGCATCCTCAACCACGCAGATAACGGAGCGGTCGCGGGATTCATCCGAGCAAATATCGCAAATGTCCTTATCTGTGAGATTTTGGCAAATTGGGCAAAGATGTATCTTTTCCTTTGCCTCGGTTATGGCAGAAGCAAAATCCACCGCCTCTTCTTCCGACATATCAAGCACCGAAAAAGCCAACCGCATTGCGGTTTTTCTGCCTATTCCCGAAAGCTTGCCGAACTGCTCCGCAAGCTTCTGAAGGGGCTCAATATAATCTGCCATCAGAAAAGACCGGGCATTCCAAGGCTGCCGGTTACCTTCTGCATCTCTGCAGCATTTGTTTCCTCAACTCTCTTTATAGCCTCATTTACAGCGGCAACAAGAATATCCGAGAGGGTTTCAACATCATCGGGATCAACGATCTCAGGCTCAATATTTATGCTGAGTATCTCTTTTTTACCGTTTATCTTAATAGAAACAACTCCGCCGCCTGCGCTTATATCATATTCACGCTCGTCAAGGTCAGCCTGAAGTGCTTCCATATCCTCCTGCATTTTCTGCGCCTGCTTCAGCATCGCCTGCATATTCTGCGATCCGCCGCCTATACCCTTTGGCAAATTTGCTTTCATTTTTTCAGTCCTCCGAATTTGTATTAAAATTATTCATTATTTCATCCAAATTTTCTCTGCCCTCGTCGATAATGTCATTTTCATGAGACACCTCAAACTCAATATTCGCCTCCGTCATCGGGCGTTTTTCATAGGCAGAAAGCACCTTTACAAGTGCTTCTATTGTGCTTTTTCTTGATGTGAGCATCAGCTTTGAAAAATCGCTTTCAAGTCTGATGACGATATTCCCGTTTTCAGCACGGTATATCCTTGAACTTTTGAGGAATCCCGTAAGGCTCGGATCATTGCGGCAGATCTTGTCCACCGCCTCTATCCAATAGGTAAGTGCACGTTTTTTCCCGGACGCAGAGGGCGTGGGAACGGGCGTTTTATTTTCTTCGGAAGCTTTTGCGGCTTCAACCGTTTCATCCGCTTTTTTTTCGGTATTTAATGTGGTATGAACAGGTGCGGGGGTGCTCTGCACTGTATAAAGCCCCGCATCAAGTCTGTCCTCAATGGCTGAAACTCTTGAAGCAAGAGCCTCGCTTGAAGCATCCAGCGATTCATCACACATTCTGATAAAGGTCATTTCCGCAAGAAGCCTTGAGGATGACACCGAGCGCTGTATCTGCGCATATACCTGATCCAAAAGCTTGCAATGATATATAAGTGTTTCCTTTGAGAAAAGTGAAGCGACCTTTTCTGTCTGCTCCATTTCGCTCTCGGTAAAATCAAGGTATTTTCTTGCATCCTGCGAGGTCTTTATAACGAGCATATCGCGGTAGAATGACAAAAGATCTTGAACAAACACCGCTATGTCCTTTGAGGATGAAACAACCTCTGAAACGGTTGCAAATATCTTCTCATAATCCTTTTTATAGATCGCCTCCGCAAGAGATGCGGTGCTGTCTCTTCCGCTTATACCCAGCGAATCTGCCACAAGGGTCTCGGTTATATGCTGTCTTGCACCTGCGCAAAGCTCAAGAAGGCTGACGGCATCTCGCATTCCTCCCATTGCAAGTCTTGCAATGAGCTGCGCAGCGCCAAGGTCAATCTCTATTCCTTCGCTCTTTGCTATTTTCATAAGCCTTTCGGTTATTACGGGAATTGAGATGCGTCTGAAATCGAAACGCTGGCAACGGGAAATTATAGTTGAAGGGAGCTTATGAAGCTCAGTCGTTGCAAGAATAAAAACAACATGTGCGGGGGGCTCTTCAAGGGTTTTCAGCAGCGCATTGAAAGCACTTGTGGTAAGCATATGGACCTCGTCCACGATATAGACCCTATATTTGAGCATAGTTGGAGAATAGATGACCTCATCTCTTATCTCTCTGATATCATCGACTCTGTTGTTTGAAGCCGCATCCATTTCAAGCACGTCCGCAGTGCTTCCCTGCTCAATAGCGATGCAGGAAGGACATTTTCCGCAAGGACTTCCATTCACGGGAGAGGTGCAGTTGACCGCCTTTGCAAGAATTTTTGCGCAGGTGGTCTTTCCCGTTCCGCGAGAGCCGCAGAAAAGGTAGGCATGGGAAAACTTTCCGTGCTCACATTCGTAACGGAGAACCGATGTGATATGATCCTGCCCCATAACGTCATCAAAGGTAGCCGGACGCCACTTTCTATATAAAGCCTGATGCAAAAATATCACCCTCCGTTCTATAAAAATCAAGCTGCAAAATAAGACCATACACCTTAAAATCGAATCTCGGAGAAGCGCACATTCCGCCTCTTCTGCTCAAAGCAGGCTGCCTCGCGGCACATCGAAGACACTGCTTAATGCTGCTTGGTTCCCCACCTGACATGGTTCACAGCTTTCGATCGCGCAAGACCCACTTCTCAACACAGAAGAGTGCGTTGCCACGCAACTCGTTGACCCTCAAAAAAGGGATTCACCCCTGCTGTAGCGGATTTCAGGTTCAGGGCTCCGCTAAATCCCCGGCTAGTATGGCCTTATTTCACAGCTTGTAGCTGGGTAAGCGCACAAAACGCTCACGATTATATATTATAACAGATTTTCTCCGATAATGCAAGTGTTTTTACAAAAAATCCATTAAAAATTGTTTTTCCAAAAGCGTAAAGGCAGGTATTTATCCGGTAAACAGTAGTTTGTTGGTGCGTGAGGACTCTGTCAGTGAAAGGTTTGAT
>CAYPKQ010000183.1:0-4835 GCA_964411355.1 uncultured Lachnospiraceae bacterium | reverse complement strand
CCACCTTGACAAGTATTTCTGAAAAAAGTGTCACCTATCATTGACAATTCAACACGTTGCCTTTTTAGTTTATAAACGATATACTTGACAAAATGTGAAAAAAATGGTATAATTGCATATAAAAATTTATAGAGGGGTACGTTTATGAAGAAGATTTTTGGAATTGTTATTACTGTTTTTCTTTTTGCCGCATTAACTTTTGTTTTCGTTTCGGCAGATGCTTCGGGTGAGATGTATTATGTTTACACAAACCCGACTTCAGGCAGCTCATCTGTTATCGTTGACAACACCTGGGAATATGTTGAAGCTAAAAAAACGCTTTACATCCGCTCTCTTACCGATGGTTACAATGAGACCGGCAAAACCTCATACGCTTCCGATGGTGCGTGGGCTGAATACGCCTCCGCTATTGAGCACGTTGTTCTTGTTGGTAATTTTAACAAGGTTACCGGCGGTTCTTTTTCGGGCTACACAGCTCTTAAGACCTTTACTATTGCAGCAAATACCCAGCAATATGACGGAAGCTGCTTTAAAGAATGTTCCAATCTTGAGAGTATCACAATAAAAGGTAATCAGCATATTAAGGGATATGCCGATCTTAGAAATATTGTTACCATGAATTCTGACAAACAATTCATGGGAACAAAGCTCAGTACCTTTAATCTCGGAGACGGTGCAAATATCGTAACTACCGACACGCTGAACCATTTCCCCGAAGGTTCAACCATATATGTTTATGAATCCAGTGATAATTATTCTCTTCTTTCCGAGTCGGGCTTATTTACTGTTAAGGATGGTACTCCTGTTTCTTATGAGGTTCATTTTGGAGACAATGTTTACAATATGACATATGAATTTGTTTCCAATATTTTCATGTCGTTTGAGGATTCCGGCACTGCTCTTTTCCTTGATCCTTCCTTTACAACACCTTATCTTGGCGAGGATATTACAGAGGGACAGGTTCTTTATGCAAAGCCGATTATTTCAATGCTGGGAGCGATGGTAAGAGTTGAGGATCATCAAGGACTTCGCGCTATTTATTCTCTTGATAGAGAGCTGGCTGAAAGCTTCGGCGGTTTTACAATTAAGGAATACGGTTGCCTTGCTAAAATAAAGGATTTTCTTGACAGAGATGTTTATTATGATCAGGAGGATATTTATAAGGTTACTGTCTATTCTGAAGGTGATTTTCTCGGTAAGGTTCTCAAATACAGAGCTGACGAGGTGACTTTTGCATACACTGCTGTTGGATTTGAAAATGACGACGGTTCTATCGATGTAACAAATGCGGAAAAAGATTTGATCTTCAGAGGATATGTTATTTTTACCGATTCTTTGGGAAATGATCACATTTGCTATACTGATGTTGGGATTTATGACCTTGTAACTGCTTGTGAAAAGACTCTTAAGGCGGATAATGACAGCGGAAATACTCTCCTTTCTTCGGAACAGGCGAATTTTGCAAGAGCTTGCATTGATGCGGGTGCTGTTGTAAACTATATTTACACAAAGGAAGAAGTGCTTGAAGTCCTTGCAGAAGTATATAATGACGAAGAGCATTATATCCCCGCTCAGCATTTGGATGCCGGAAGAAATGCTTTGGCGAATTATTTTGATATTTCAATTACTGAGTCCGGAACTATGCCCGGTTTGGTTTCCTTTGATTTTATAAATATGATCCCGTATGACAGCAATGACGAAAAATTGCTTCAAAGCATAAGGGACTATATCGAAATGGGTGGAATAGTTTCTTTCAGCTACCATATGGAAAACCCCACCGGAAACATTCCCGAGGGTCAGGGGCTTTGCCGCGGTGAGCTTGGAGGCGAAGAAAATTGGGTAACTCTTGTTACTCCCGGAACAGCTCTTAATGAAAAATTCAACGATATTCTTGATGAAGCGGCGGTCATTCTCAAGGAACTTGACAGAGAAGGTTACCCCATTCTCTGGAGACCTCTCCATGAAATGAACGGCGACTGGTTCTGGTGGTGTACGATTCAGGGCTGGAGCGCAGAAACAGAGGTTGCTATAAGCCAGGAAGCTTTTAAGGCTCTTTGGATATACATTTATGAGTATTTTACTGAGGATTGGGGCATGGAAAACCTTATTTGGGTGTATAGTCCCAGCCCTTCCACAAGTACGACCGTCAGCACAGCTTCTACACTTCCTGTAATGTACTGCTATCCCGGTGATGAATATTGTGATATAGTTGGCGGTGACTGGTATGTTGGAAGAGATACATCGGTCATAGATGATGTGGCATATAACTACAACATCGGAATTGCTTATGAGCAGCTTATGATGACTCCGAAGCCTGTTGCTCTTACAGAATTCGGTCCTTCAAGCTCAAGTCTCAAAGCAGGTGCTGATGAGAATCAAGAGGATTATTTCAGTTGCCGCGATCAGCTTGATCTTATTCTCAGAATGAAGGAAGATGGCTATAAGCTGACATATGTTCTCAACTGGAGTGGTTGGATCTCAATGCCAAATCTCGGTTATATGGATGAGCTTATGCAGCATGAAAGTGCACTTGATGTTTTTGAGGTCAAGGATCTGTTTGATATTAAATACAGAAACAGATAAAAAACTGATAATAAAAATTTTTAAAAGTGAGAAAAAACTCCCCCAATTGTGCGGTCGGCACAATTGGGGGATGTTTTTTGTAATTCGTGTTGTTTATGATAAAAATAAATCGGGATTTGTCAAAATAGATTACCATTCTGAAAGTATCTCATGAAGTCTTTTTTCGGCTTCATCTGCGCGCAGCTTATCTGTGGCATAGGCTTTTCGCAGAAGATCACCCGGAATATAATCATCGTATTTTTCAAAAACGGGAAGCTCGCCCGCACTTACAAGTGAAGCGCAATTGATACCAAATGAATCTACCTTTTTGCAAAGGGATTCGATGAAAGGTCGGCTGTCGCACTCCATTTTGAAGATCATGTAACAGCAGCCCTCAAATTCAAGATTATTTATCTTGAATTCCTTTGAATTTTGCTGTATGAATTTGCGAAGAGTTCTGAACGAGCGTGTTCCAAGCCAAGGGAAAAGACAGTAGGTATATCCTCCAAGGCTTACGATGGAATGTTCAAGCATACCGGTATTTCTTGCAAGATTTCTTGCGACTTCAAGACGCTTTTTTGCATTTGGCTTGAGATACGGATAATCGGTGTCCTCTATGAGCACTTTTTTCATTCTTTCGAGAATTTTTGTGTGTATTTCTCCGTAGTCACCCGGCCAGGAGACTTCCATTTTTCCGAGAACGGGGGTAACATAGATCATCTTTCTCGGAATATCAAGCTCATTTACCTCCCAAACTCTGCCTGCAAGAGCAAAGCGGTCGCCAACGGGGGGCGGAGTGGTTATGGTGCCGATCTCATCCGATTCACAGCGAACGGTATAATCCTCGCTGTCCTTAAATACAGCATAAAACTTAAAGCTGTTCAGCAGTCGCTCTCCTGCCATGCCGACTATAAGCCCCTTTTCCTCTGTCATTTCGATATAATCATGCTCCAGCATTGAGAGAATAAGGGTTCTGTAATCCTCCTTTGAAACATGGGCAAACGGGGGAAGGGAAAGCACCTTTTCCGCAAGCCTTTTTGGAGTAAGCTCGCCCGAAGCGCCGAGAATGCTTAGTGTCTGTTGGAAGAGCAGGCTGAATGGCAGCTTTTTGCTCTGTGGCGGCTCGATGAATCTTTCCTCTATATAAAGCTGAATTATCGCAATGGCACGGAGAAGGCTCCATGGAATAAGCTGGGGAAGGGGAGTATTGGGAAGCGGATTTTCCTCACGGAAAACCATCATCATCTCGGGTGGCTCGCCCCTTCTGCCGCTTCTTCCAAGTCTTTGGAGAAATGATGAGACAGAATTGGGGGAATCATTTTGCAAAATGCGTTCGAGTCTGCCAATGTCGATTCCAAGCTCCATTGTGACGGTTGCGCAGGTTACCGCATGAATATCCTCATCCTTCATCTTTGCCTCGGCTTCCTCTCTGATGGATGCTGAAAGATTTCCGTGGTGGATGAGAAAGATATCCTTTTCGCCACGCTTTGCCGCTATCTGACGCAGAGTTGCGGTCACGTATTCTGTTTCCTCACGGGAGTTTGAAAAGACAAGGGATTTTTTGTTCTTCACGCAGTCATACATATATTCATAGCCTGCATCAAGCTCGGCATATTTGCGCTTTTTATCGTCATTCTCTTCGGACATTGAGGGCGCATCTTTCGATTGATCCTCGCTCATGTTCTGAATATAAAAATGCTCAAGTCCGAGCCGCCACCTGATCTGCCCCTGTGGGAAAAGTGGGATGTCGGTAGGCTTTTCTGTGCCTGACGCAAGCCAAGCGGCTGCTTTTTCGGGATCACCTATGGTTGCGGAAAGTCCGATTCTTCTCGGAACATGACCGATAATGTGAGCAATTCTGTTAAGCTGGCAAATTATCTGACTTCCCCTATCTGACCCTATGAGAGTGTGTATCTCGTCAATTATTACATATCTGAGACCGTGAAAAAGGCGAACGATGTCATTTGAGCGGTTAAGAAGCATGCTTTCAAGGCTTTCGGGGGTTATTTGCAGGATTCCCTCAGGCTTTTCAAGAAGTTTTTTCTTGTGAGACTGAGCAACATCACCGTGCCAATGGGTCACCTTTATGTGACTTGCGTCAAGCAGCTCTTCGATTCGTGAAAATTGGTCGTTGATAAGGCTTTTGAGAGGGGCAATATAAAGCACGGAAATGCTGTTTCCGGGATTTTCAAAAATATCCGAGAGAACAGGAAAAAAAGCCGCTTCGGTCTTGCCGCTTGCGGTTGCGGAGGTGAGGAGAAGATTATTCTCCG
>CAYPKQ010000182.1:0-4859 GCA_964411355.1 uncultured Lachnospiraceae bacterium | reverse complement strand
ATGCTCGCCCCAGACAAGATAACCAAGCTTATCCGCATGGTAAAGGAATCGAGGCTCAAATACCTTTTCGTGAAGTCTTGCGCCGTTAAAGCCTGCCGCCATGGAAATTTCCACATCACGGAGAAGAGCCTCATCATCGGGAGCGGTATAAATTCCGTCGGGATAAAATCCCTGGTCAAGAATAAGACGCTGGTAAACGGATCTGCCGTTAAGCATAAATTTCCCGTCTGCAAATCCGATCTCTCTCATTCCGAAATAGCTATTAACGGTATCTGTCTTGCCGTCATCGCCTTCCAGAGCAAGTACAAGGTCATAAAGATTGCCGCAGCCAACATCCCAAAGATGAAGCTCGGAAAGCTTTATGATCATAAGGAAAGAGCCTATGGTTTCCGTGCTTGCCTCTCCTACGGGCTTGCCCTCATAGTAAACCTTTGCCCTCATTTTTCCTGCGCCCCTGACGCTTCCGCTAATGGTAACGCTCTCGGACTTAACATCTGTATTGACTCTAAATTTATCAATATAGGAATTTGGGACGAATTCAAGCCATACAGTCTGCCAGATTCCCGTTGTACGGGTATATGAGCAGCCATGGGAATAGATTTTGTCGCTCTGCTTTCCTGCGGGCTGTTTTCCGCCGCGCGCATCGTCCTCGGCATAGATAACAACGGTGTTTTCGCCCTCACAGACATATTCGGTTATGTCAAAGGAGAAGGAGCAGTAACCGCCAATATGAACGCCTACGCTCTTTTCGTTTACAAACACCTCTGTTTTGTGGTCGCATGCGCCTATATGCAGAATGACTCTGCCCGAAATCTCATCGGAGCTTAAATTGATCTTTCGTCTATACCAAACTCCATACATAAAGTCGGTATTACCTACGCCCGAAAGAACACTCTCGGGGCAAAAAGGAACGATGATCTTCTTATCAAAACCTGTCGAAGTGACAAGATTCATATTTCTATCTTTTCCCGTTCTTGCCATATCAATGGCAAAATCCCATTCTCCATTGAGATTTCGCCAGCTTTTGCGCTCAAATTGCGGATTTGGAAATTCTTTTCTTGGTATCATATTAGAGCACCTCCGTTTTTTCTTTATGATAACACACTTTCACTTTTTTGTAAATGATTTTTTCTGCAAAATAATTGACATTTTCTCCAAAAAGCAAAATTCGTTTCTCATTCTTTTAAGTATTGATTCTTTTGGTAAACAGTAATTTGTCTAACGCTCGCAGCAACCGTTCGACAAATTACTGTTTACCGTTTCAAATAATACAAAAAACAGAGCTGACCAGGGTCAGCTCCGTTTTTTCTTAAGCTTCCTCTTCGGCAATATTTTTCTTTGCCGCAAGAGTTTTTTCTATCATCATGTCTTTGACCTTCATAAGTCTTGTGAGGTTTCCGCGCTCGTTTTCCTCAAGCTTCATCTTGATGCGCTTGATTCCTTCAAGATATCTGGGCATCATGATATATTCAAGAGCATTTACGCGGCGTCTTGTCTTTTCGATCTCCTCGGCAAGAAGCTGCGCAGTTTTTTCAAGCTCAGCCATGCGCACAAGCTCCTGCATCACCTCTCCAAGCTCACGGACGGAAGAATCAAGCTCTCCCGAGGTGAACGCCATGCCATAATTCATAGCACCGCTCTCCTCTCCGGTCTTATAATCGAAAACGGGAACGGTAACACTCATCATGTTTTTATAGGAAACATCAAGGCTTCCCTCTTTTCTGGGCATGATAAGTGCCTCTCTGAGCATTTCGGGACTGCTGACCGCACTTGCCACAGAAAAAGATCCGTATGCCGCCGCAAGTCTCTCTTCAACTCGCTGACGCAGCTCCTTATCTTCTCTCACCACGATAAGGAACTGTCTCATAAGCTCGTCGCGCTTATCCTTCAGCAGTTTGTGACCGCGTCTTGCGGTTATATATCTTGTCTGGAGCTTTTTCATCTCCATTCTGGTTGGGTTTACCTGTATATCTGCCACTTTCTTGACTGCTCCTTTCGCAAAATTTTAACGCATCAGTATAATTACTTATCCCCGACCCAATATTTTTCAATAAGCTCGGGCTTTATTCGCTTCATTTCGCTTCTTGGAAGCAAGGCAAGCAGCTTCCAGCCAAGATCAAGGGTCTCCTCAATGGTTCTGTTCTCATAGAAGCCCTGATTTATATATTCCGCCTCAAAGGCATCGGCAAATTTTGCATAAAGGCGATCAACAGGCGTAAGTGCCGCCTCGCCAAGAACCACCATAAGCTCATTTGCCTCTCTTCCTCTCGCATAGCTTGAGAAGAGCTGGTTCATCGTTCCCGAATGGTCCTCACGTGTCTTGCCCTCTCCGATTCCCTTGTCCTTAAGACGCGAAAGGGATGGAAGAACGTCAACGGGGGGCATATATCCCTTGCGGTACATTTCTCTTGAAAGAATTATCTGTCCCTCGGTGATATATCCCGTAAGGTCGGGGATGGGATGAGTTTTATCATCCTCGGGCATGGAAAGGATCGGTATCATGGTAATAGAGCCTTCGCTTCCCATCTTTCTTCCCGCTCTTTCGTACATCGTTGCAAGGTCTGTATAGAGATAACCGGGATATCCGCGTCTGCCGGGAACTTCCTTTCTCGCCGCCGAGACCTCACGAAGAGCCTCTGCATAGTTTGTGATATCCGTGAGGATAACGAGCACGTGCATATCACATTCAAATGCAAGATATTCTGCGGCGGTAAGTGCCATACGTGGTGTTGAAATACGCTCGATAGCCGCATCCGACGCAAGATTTATAAAGAGAACGGTTCTGTCGATAGCACCTGTTTTCTTAAAGTCGGAGATAAAGAAGTCAGCTTCTTCAAATGTGATACCGATAGCGGCA
This sequence comes from uncultured Lachnospiraceae bacterium, assembly GCA_964411355.1. GTDB lineage: Bacteria > Bacillota > Clostridia > Oscillospirales > CAG-272 > SIG710. The sequence goes on along the minus strand of CAYPKQ010000182.1, from coordinate 2,002 downwards.
AAAACGACCGCAAATTTGGAATCACCGCCTCTTACCTTTGCCTGTCTTGCGATCTGAGCCGCAAGATTTGCATGAGGGAGACCCGAGCCCGAGAAAATGGGGAGCTTTTGACCGCGAACGAGGGTATTAAGACCATCGATGGTGGAAACACCCGTCTGAATAAACTCGGAGGGATAATATCTTGCCGCAGGATTTATAGGTGTTCCGTTGATATCGAGAGATTTTTCGGGAATGAGCTTTGCGCCGCCGTCAATAGGCTCGCCCATACCGTTGAAAACTCGTCCGAGCATATTTTTCGATACGGGAAGCTCAACTCCGTGTCCCGAAAAACGCACCTTACTTTGCGCCAGATTAAGTCCTGCGGAGCTTTCGAAAAGCTGAACGAGAACGTCTCTGCCGTTGACTTCAAGAACACGGCAGCGTCTAACCTCACCGCTTGGCAGCTCAATTTCACCAAGCTCGTCATATTTAACGCCGTCAACCTGCTTTACAAGCATCAGAGGACCGGCAACTTCTTCAATTGTTCTGTATTCACGAATCATTTTAGCCGTCCTCCTTAATTTTCACTTGCGGCTTCTCTTACCGCACTGTCGATCTGCGAAGCAAGCTCTGCTTCTATCTTGTCAAATTCTGCTTTAAATCCTTCATAGGGAATTGTTTTCGCTCTGCCTATCATTTCACGCACGGGAAGATCTGCAAGAGTTTGCACCGATGCTCCCTCACCAAGAGCCTTTCTCGCTCTGTCCTCGTATGAGAATATGAGACGGAGAAGCGCATACTGCTTATCAAGGGGAGTATAACCATCGATATCATCGAAAGCGTACTGCTGCAAAAAGTCCTCACGAATAGAACGGGCTACCTCAAGAGTAAGTCTGTCCTCGGGAGAAAGTGCGTCAACACCCACCAGCTTTACGATCTCGTCAAGATCACTTTCCTCTTGAAGCGTTTTAAGGCCTCTTGAAGTAAGAGTCATCCAATCCTTTGCGATATTATCCGCACACCAATCCGAAAGACGGTCACGGTAAAGGGAATAGGAATTAAGCCAGTTTATTGCGGGGAAATGTCTCTTATAAGCAAGAGACGCATCAAGTCCCCAGAAAACCTTAACTATACGAAGAGTTGCCTGAGTAACAGGCTCGGAAATATCACCGCCCTGGGGCGAAACCGCACCGATGGCACTGAGTGCGCCCTCTCTGCCGTCGCTTCCGAGACAAACCACCTTACCCGCTCTCTCATAGAAGCCTGCAAGACGAGATGTAAGATATGCGGGATATCCCTCCTCGCCGGGCATTTCTTCAAGACGCCCCGACATTTCACGCAGAGCCTCTGCCCAGCGGGATGTGGAGTCTGCAATAACAGCCACGGCATATCCCATATCGCGGAAATATTCCGCAATGGTAATTCCGGTGTAGATCGAAGCCTCACGAGCCGCAACGGGCATATCCGAGGTATTCGCAATAAGAACCGTTCTCTCCATAAGGGATTTTCCCGTTCTTGGGTCTTGAAGCTCGGGAAACTCACGGAGAACATCGGTCATTTCGTTTCCGCGCTCACCGCATCCGATATAAACAACAAGGTCAACGTCGCTCCATTTTGCAAGCTGATGCTGAACCACCGTCTTTCCGCTTCCGAAAGGACCCGGAACGCAAGCTGTTCCGCCCTTTGCAATGGGGAAAAGTGCGTCTATAGAACGCTGACCCGTTATCATAGGCTCAGCAGGCGGCAGCTTTTCCTTATAGGGACGGGAAACACGGACAGGCCATTTCTGAATAAGCGTCAAGCTCTCTGTTTTTCCGTCCTCAAGCTTTATCTTTGCAACGATATCGGTAACCTTGAAATCTCCCGAATTTATATGAACAAGCGTTCCTCCCTTTTTGGGCGGAACCATAACCTTATGTCTTATGACCTCGGTCTCCTGAACGTATCCGAGAACGTCACCCGGTACGACCACATCGCCAATCTTCTTTTCCGCTTCAAAATGCCAGATCGCCCCACGGTCAAG
>CAYPKQ010000181.1:0-4898 GCA_964411355.1 uncultured Lachnospiraceae bacterium | reverse complement strand
GTTATGGGTCACGTTGACCACGGTAAGACCTCTATCCTTGATGCTATCAGAAATACACAGGTTACTACAGGTGAGGCAGGCGGAATTACTCAGCATATCGGTGCATACCGAGTTGAGATAGACGGCAAGCCCATAACATTCCTTGACACCCCCGGTCACGAGGCGTTTACCGCAATGCGTGCAAGAGGTGCCATGGCAACCGATATTGCCATTCTCGTTGTTGCTGCTGATGACGGAATCATGCCCCAGACCATCGAGGCTATAAACCATGCAAAGGCTGCGGGAGTTGATATTATCGTTGCCATCAACAAGATGGATAAGCCCACAGCTAATCCCGATGCAATAAAGCAGGAGCTTACTGCATACGATCTCGTTCCCGAGGAATGGGGCGGTGATGTTATCTGCGTTCCCGTTTCCGCACTTACCAGAATGGGTATCGACGAGCTTCTTGAAACTGTTCTTCTCGTTGCCGAGGTCAAGGAGCTTAAGGCGAACCCCGCACGTCGCGCAAAGGGTATTGTTATCGAAGCTAAGCTTGATAAGGGAAGAGGACCTGTTGCAACTGTGCTTGTTCAGAACGGTACTCTTCACCAGGGCGATATCGTAATTGCGGGAAGCGCAGTTGGTCACGTTCGTCTTATGACGGACCATAACGGCAAGTCACTTAAGAGCGCAGCTCCTTCGGTTCCCGTTGAGATCATCGGTCTTGCCGATGTTCCTTCTGCCGGTGATGAATTCCAGGCAGTCGAGGACGAAAGAATGGCAAGAACTCTTGCAGATCAGCGTAAGGACAAGGCAAAGGAAGAGATCTTCAAGGCAAATGCAAGAGCAAACCTCAATGACCTCTTTGCACAGATCGCAGAGGGCGTTAAGGATCTTAATATCATCGTTAAGGCAGACGTTGGAGGAAGCGTTGAGGCAGTTCGAGCTTCCCTTGAAAAGATATCCAATGAAGAGGTCAAGGTTAAGGTTATCCATGCCGCAACCGGAGGTATTACAGAGGGTGATGTTATGCTTGCGGCAGCTTCAAATGCTATCATAGTAGGCTTTAACGTCCGTCCCGACAAGATGGCTCTTGACAGCGCAGAAAGACAGAATGTTGATGTCCGCACATACCGCGTAATTTACGAGTGCATCGAAGAGATCACGGCGGCGATGAAGGGTATGCTTGCTCCCAAATACAGAGAAGCTCTTCTCGGTCATGCCGAGGTGCGCCAGACTATCCATGTTCCCAATGTCGGAACCATTGCGGGCTCCTATGTCCAGGACGGTAAGGTTACCCGTCAGTCACAGATCAGAGTTGTTCGTGACGGTATCGTTATCTTTGAGGATAAGATATCCTCGCTTAAGAGATTTAAAGACGATGCAAAAGAGGTTGCAGCAGGCTATGAATGCGGTATAGGACTTGAAAGATTCAACGATATCAAGGTTGGAGATATTCTTGAGGCCTATATTATGGAAGAGATCGAACGCTGAACGGAGTGACGAATTTGAAATACGAAAAATCCTGCGGAGCCATAGTGCTCCGCAGAGACAAGCATGATCCCCGTCGGCTGTTTTTACTTGTCATCCGCCAATATAAGGGCGGTCCGGTCTCCTTTCCCAAGGGACACGTTGAGGAGGGTGAGACCGAGATGCAAACAGCCGAAAGGGAGGTCTATGAGGAGACGGGAGTGCGCATAAAAATCATCGACGACTTCCGTGAAACCATAAGATACAGTCCCACAAAGGGAGTTGAAAAGGACGTTGTCTATTTTCTTGCTTATACCACTTTTCGCGAGCTTCGTGCGCGCAGGGGAGAGATTGCAGAGACCTTTTGGATAGATGTCAGAAGGGCAAATAGCATTCTTGAGCATGAAAATGACCGATATGTCCTCTCCCGTGCCCTCGAATACATAGAAGAAAAGGAGGGCGCAAGGGTTTAAGCCGGCAAATATATTGCAATTTTACATATGTTTTTTGTTTTGCCTATAAACAGTAATTTATCGAACTGTTGAAGATGTATTTTGTAGGGGACGTCGTGGTCGCCGTCCCCTACAAAAATTCGTTATCGCCTGTTCGATAAATTACTGTTTATATTCGCCACAAGCCCTTGTTAAATGCAATACGGTTTTCGATTTACCCTATATAAAATATGGTCGGTTCATATTATCCAAAGCACACTCATCAGGGAAAGCTACATGATGCGATAGAGCATATCGGCTCGTTTGTGCGAAAAAACACGGTTTTTGTCATTGCGGTGCTTCTTGCTCTCATAACGAGCATCATAGTTCCGCCGGATGCTGAGTATATTTCTTATTTTGATTTCAAAACTCTCACCTGTCTTTTCTGCACACTTGCCGTTATTTGTGCGCTTAAAAATGTTAAATTTTTCACAAAAATCGCAGAAGCCATCGTCTCTCTTGCAGGAAATGCAAGAATGGCGATACTGATGCTGGTCTGCATTACCTTTATCGGGTCTATGCTCATTGCCAACGATATGGCTTTGCTTACCTTCCTTCCTCTCGGTTATTATCTTCTTTCAAGCACCGGCAAGGAAAAGTACATGGCGTATACCTTCGTTCTTCAGAATATTGCCGCAAATCTCGGTGGAATGCTGACACCCTTCGGTAATCCTCAAAATCTCTATATCTATGAAAAATACGGCATCCCGAATGGCGAATTTATGAGAATAATGCTTCCGCCATTTGCGCTTGCCGTTAGCCTTATCGTTCTTTGTTGCCTGCCGATAAAGTGCGAAAAGCTGACCCTTAAAAGCCGTGATTTTGACCCGCTTCCAAGGGTAAAGACCTCTATATATCTGGTTCTTTTTGCTTTTTCGGTGCTTTTAGTTTTCAGAACGGTGCCCTATTACATCGGACTTATCCTTGTTCCCGCTGCCCTTATACTTCTTGATAAAAAGGCACTTCGGGACGTGGATTATATCTTGCTTTTCACCTTTGTGGCTTTTTTCATTTTCGCAGGAAATATGTCAAGGATAGATGCGGTGAGGGATGTTTTTTCATTCCTTCTCGAAAAGAATACACTCATTTTTTCTGCCCTTTCCTGCCAGGTGATAAGTAATGTTCCATCGGCAATATTGCTTTCGCAGTTCACAGAAAATTACAGCGAGCTGCTTGTGGGAGTCAATATAGGCGGTGTGGGAACGATAATCGCTTCTCTTGCCAGCCTTATCACGTTTAAGGAGTACGCAAGTCACGGCGGTTCGGTGAAAAAATATATGGCGATTTTTTCTGCTTTGAATTTCGGATTTCTTGCAATTATGCTTGTTTTTTGCTCTTTTGTGAAGTGAAAAATGTAAATTTCTGGGGAAATAATATCAACATGAAATGAAAATACTAAAAATATATTGATTTTTAGATGACACTGTATTATAATTTATAAAAATGTTTATAAATATTCGGAGGAATATAAAATGAAATTCAGAAAAATAGGAGTCCTTACCTCGGGCGGTGACGCTCCCGGTATGAATGCAAGCGTCAGAGCCGTTGTCAGAACAGCTCTTGAAAACGGCCTTGAGGTTGTTGGTATCTATGGTGGATATCATGGACTTATTCATGATAATGTTAAGCCTCTCACGGCTCGTGATGTTTCAAATTGCATTTCTCGCGGCGGCACATTCCTTCTCACAGACCGCTGTGACGAATTTAAAACTCCCGAGGGAATGGCAAAGGCAATTGAGACCTGCAAAAAGCACGAGATAGACGCTATTGTTGCCATTGGAGGAGACGGTACTTTCCGCGGCGCAACAGATCTTACCAATCATGGTATTCCCACAATTGGCGTTACCGGAACTATTGATAATGACATCTCTGCAACCGATTATACTGTTGGATTTGATACAGCAATGAATACTGTCATTGAGATGGTGGACAGACTCAGAGATACCGGAGAATCTCACGCAAGATGCCTTGTTACCGAGGTTATGGGACGTCACTGTGGCGAGATTGCGTTGCTCACGGGCATTGCTTCGGGTGCGGTTGCAATTGCTATCCCCGAAATTGAGTTTGACGAAGAGGCTTGCATCGAAAAGATGGCTGCACTTCGTGCAAAGGGCAAGAGAAATTTCCAGATCATCGTAAGCGAAGGTGTTGGCGGAATCGGCAATGGATTTGGCGAAAAGCTCGCAAAGAAGATCGAGGAGAGAACGGGTATTGAGGCCAGATACAATTGTCTTGGTCATGTTGTAAGAGGCGGCGATCCTACACTCCGTGACCGTGTTGCGGCAACAAGAATGGGTGCAAAGGCTGTGGAGCTTCTTCTCAGCGGCAAGAGCAATCTTGTTGTTTGTGAGATAAATTCCGAGATTGTTTCGGTTGACATCAATTATTCGTTTGTTCTTGACAAGATGTATAAAAACAAGCTGAAGGATGGCGATCTTGACGCATACAGTGCAGAACAGGTTGCCGAAATGGAAGCATTCTGCAAGAAAAAGAGAGCTTATGTAAGAGAGCTTTACGATCTTGCAAATTCACTTGCAAAATGATATTGAAAATGGGACTGTAAGGTCCCATTTTTCATTATGGTAAGTGTTTGTCTTTTTAAGAAGTTAGTTACGGATTATGACCTTGTGCCGGCGGGGCACTTACTTTGCCCCGATGCAAAAGTAAGGCGAGCAAAACGCTCGACCACTATAGCAGCTTGCTGCGTAGTTGTTCCAAGCAAAGCGAAGCTTTCCCCCACCCGTCATCCAGCGAAGGAAGGCGAGCAAGCTCGCCGTCGAGTTTAGACGGCGGATAAACACCGCCGTTTGCTTCACAAAACACCAAACATCGCAGTTACTTACTGTTTAGCGCCTCATGCCGGCTGGGCAGTCACTTTGGCACGCCCCAAAGTGACCAAAACGCTCCCAAGGCTTTCCCCCTTGGGGATCTCCCTTATATCGTAAACCAACGCAG
>CAYPKQ010000180.1:0-4904 GCA_964411355.1 uncultured Lachnospiraceae bacterium | reverse complement strand
CGCTGCATCCGTTACGGTCGTAAGGGAAATCAACTGCTACTGCAGCTTCCCAAATGTCGTCAAGCTGACCGTCAACTGCGGGTGTACCGTACTTGATAGCAACCGACTTTTTGTCCTGCTGAACCTGTGCTGCAGCGATTCCGAAGGTAAATGTTGACATTACCATGAGAAGTGCAAGAACAAGTCCCAAAATTCTTCTGAATTTCATTTTTTGTGTCCTTTCAATATGAAATTATTTATTTTCGGACGCTTTCAGGGCGTCAAAAATACAAAAAAACAGAAAGTACCATCTATTGTAATATTATACAATACTGACGCCAAAAAGTCAAGAGCTTTTTCCACTTTAAGACAAATTTTACAGCATCCTTTTTCAACAAAAAAAGCGTCACTGTTTTGTTGCTTTTGACCAAAGCATCACTTTTTTTAATTTTTCGAAGCCAATAAAACAAAAAATGTATTGACAAATTGTACTATTTTATGATATAATATGGTTCGCATGTCATAAAAAACGATTTCTGTATTTTTGGAGGAAATAAAATGCGACGTAAAAACAACTTATTCCGCAGCCCGGTGTTTAACATTCTGGCAACACTGATTTTGGTTGCGGCACTTGCATTTTTCTATAAATTTGCTCTTTCGGACTACACGGATAATCTGGAGGACAATTTTGAAACCATCGACACCGGAAGGCTGAACCAAATTGTCGAAGCCCCAAAAACGGTGGACGAGGCACTGAATGCCATCGGTAAAGTTGAATCTGTAAAACCTATCGACCGAGATATTATTGAATATTGTCAGGACAACATCCGAGACGACATTAGCGACAGGATCTGTGAATATCTTGAAGACAGCGAATACTCCGATGTTATGTGGGAGGAGCTTTGCGGATATACTCTCCATGCACTTTACGATCTGACTTACGAAAATTTCCAAAACTACAACTATACAGTGATTAACGATGCCGAAGAAGAACTTACACTGGCATTTGCGGGTGATATCAACCTTGATACCACTCAAAAGCATTGGTGGGCACCTCTTGTGGTTCATGCCAAAAACAGAACAAATCTTCTTGAAGCTGCCTTTTCTTCCGAGCTTTCGGAGAAGATGCTCGGAGCGGATATTTTCTGTGCAAATCTTGAAAGTCCTTTCATTTCTTCCGACAGTCAGCCCATTGATAATAAATGGAGACACGGATCATCTGCTGAAAACGTAACTGTTCTCGGAACACTTGGTATCGATATTGTAAATATTGCCAATGATAGGATCTTTGATTATTCCGCAAAAGGTCTGACTGATACTCTTAATGCCTTGGAGCTTAATAAGATCTCATATATCGGTGGCGGAAAGAACCTTGAGGATGCAAGAACTCCAAGATATATCATCGCTTGCGGAAGAAAGATCGCCATCGTTTCCGCAGTTCAGACGAAAACCGATAACACCATGGCTCCCGAAGCGGGTGCCAAAACATCCGGTCTTATTTATTCTACAAGTTCCACATATTTCAATGCAATGATAAGCGATGCTGCCGAAAACTCCGATTACGTTATCGTTTATACCGACTGGGAAAACGGAACAAATTCTAAGCCGGACGCATCGCAAGCGGTTCTCGCTCACAGTTTTGTTGAATCCGGTGCCGATATCGTCATAGGAACCAAATCGACTGTTATGCAGTCCATTGAGTATTATAATGGAAAGCCTATAATATATGGAATAGGTAATTTCTGGTATGAAACCGACAAGCATGAGGCACTTTGGGTTGAAATCGGCTTTACAAAAGACACAGTTTATAACACAACAAGCACAACAGATTCTCATTTTGATTATACACAAACAAGATATGCTGTAAATTATGAGCCTACAGTCTCTTGCCTGCCCTGCGTTCAGGACGAAGCCGTTACAAAACTCGTTATCGGAACTGAAGAGGGAACGAGAATTATAACAGATCTCATCAATCTTTCCGAAGGTAAAATTGCCATTGATGCAAACGGTACACTTTCAGAAGCCGAGCCTGCACTCGCTGAATAATTCATAACAAATAACGAGGGTGGCACGCAGCCACCCTCTTTTGCAAAGGAATATAACAAATGAAAAAATTACTCATAGTCGATGGAAACAGTATTCTCAACAGAGCATATTACGGTGTAAGAATCCTTACAAATAAGGATGGACTTCCCACAAATGCCCTTTTTGGCATCGTAAACATACTTGCAAAGCAGCTTGACGCCATAAAGCCCGACTATGCGGCAGTTGCATTTGACCTCAAAGCCCCTACCTTCAGACACAAAATGTACGCAGACTATAAAGCCGGAAGAAAACCGATGCCCGAGGAGCTTGCACTTCAGCTTCCCTTCTCAAAGGATGTCTGCCGCGCAATGGGCTTTAAAGTTCTCCAAAAAGAAGGATATGAAGCGGACGACATTCTCGGTACACTCGCAAATATGGCGCACAGTGAAGGCACAGAGGCTTATATCCTCACCGGTGACCGCGATTCCCTACAGCTCATCTCCGAGGACGGTATGATAAAGGTTCTTCTTGCCACAAATACCGAGACTGTAACTATGGACGAGGCAAAATTCAAAGAAAAATACGGGGTTTCGTCGGGTGTTTTCGCGGATGTCAAGGCTCTTATGGGCGATGCCTCGGATAACATCCCCGGTGTGCCCGGTATAGGCGAAAAAACAGCTCTTAAGCTCATTGCAGAGCAAGGCTCGCTCGACGGAGTTTATGAAACTCTTGAAAATGCAGGACATACTCCCTCACTTAAGAAAAAGCTTGCAGAGGGCAAGGAAAGCGCCTATCTTTCACTTGATCTTGCAAGAATAAACTGTTCAGTTCCGCTTGATATAAAGCTCAGCGAGCTTGAAAATACCGGCTTTGATAATGCAAAGCTCACCGAGCTTTTCACAAAATTTGAGTTTTCAAGCTTTATAAAAAGATTTGGGCTTGATTCTTCTGTTTCACATGCAAAAGAACTTGCGGAATATGAAAAGATATCGGTAGGCGCTGATTATCTTGAAAAGCTGGAAGGAAACGCCGTCTCTATCTATATAGGGGATGAGATCTCCATTTTTGACGGCAAAAAGACCGTTATTCTCGAAGGTGATATTTCTCTTGTCACTTCCCTGCTTATGAGCGGCAAAAAAATTATTACCTACGATTCAAAGGTGCTCTATAAAAAGCTGCATGAATCGGGAATCGAATATAGAAACGCCTATCATGATATCATGCTTTCGGCATATGTGCTGAATCCGGCTTCCGGCTTCGATCTGCCCCGCCTGGCTCTTGAATATATCGGTGCAGTTTCTCTTCCAAGCGGCTCGGAAGCACAAGTTATATACGCAATATATGAAAAGATTGCCGAAAAGCTGAAGGAGATTCCCGAAGCCGAAAGACTGCTCTGTCATATCGAAATGCCCCTTGCCGCACATCTTGCGGATATGGAAATAAACGGATTCAGAATAGACACAAAGGGTCTCAAAGAGTACGGAGAAAAACTCTCCATACTCCTTTCCGACCTTGAAAACAGGATCTATTTTTCAGCAGGTGAGGAATTTAATATAAATTCCCCCTCACAGCTTGGAAAGATCCTCTTTGAAAAGCTGGGACTTCCCGCAGAAAAAAAGACAAAAACGGGCGGTTATTCAACCAATGCCGAAATTCTTGAAAAGCTCCGCATGGGTCACCCAATAGTTGATGACATCCTTGAATACAGAAAGGTTGCAAAGCTCAAAGGAACTTATGTTGACGGATTCTTTAAGGTTGCGGATGACGAGGGCAAGGTTCATTCCTGCTTCAACCAAACAGGCACTGTCACAGGCAGACTCTCATCAAGTGAGCCAAATTTGCAGAACATTCCCATAAGAACAGAGCTTGGACGGGAGCTGCGTAAATTTTTCATTCCGAAAAATGACGATTATAGGCTTATCGATGCCGATTATTCCCAGATTGAGCTTAGAGTTCTTGCCGCAATTTCGGGCGATGAGGCAATGATACGTGCATTCACCTCGGGCACGGATATTCACACTTCCACCGCCGCTACCGTTTTCGGAGTTCATCCCGAAGCTGTAACGGTCGAAATGAGAAAGCGCGCAAAAGCGATAAATTTCGGAATCGTTTACGGAATGGGCGAATTTTCTCTCTCTGAGGATCTTGGAATTACCCGTGCACAGGCAAAAAAATATATCGAAAGCTATCTTTCAAGCTATCCCGCAGTTTGCGAATATCTTGAAAACATTGTTGCCGAGGCTTACGAAAAGGGTTATGTTACCACCCTTTTCGGCAGAAGAAGATATATTCCGGAGCTTGCACAGCAAAATAAAAATCTCAAAAATTTCGGAGAGAGAGTTGCCAAAAACAGTCCGATTCAGGGTACTGCCGCAGACATAATCAAGATTGCAATGATAAATACAGGCGACAGGCTGAAGGAAAGCGGCATCGATGCAAGGCTTATTCTTCAAGTCCATGACGAGCTTATTCTCGAAGCACACAAGGATTGCGCAGATGAGGCGGCAAAGATACTTGAGGAATGCATGGAAAATGCGATCTCACTCGGTGTTCCTCTTGTTGCAAAGGCAAGCATCGGAAAGACCTGGTTTGATAACAAATAATTTATAAAAAGAAGGACAAAAAATGGATATCAGAAAAGAATCTTTAAAGAAGCATTATGAATGGAAAGGCAAGATAGAGGTGGTTTCAAGATGCCCCATCGAGAGCCGCAAGGATCTTTCCTTAGCTTACACTCCCGGTGTTGCCGAGCCATGTCTTGAAATAAACAAGGATTATGAAAAATCCTTTGAGCTGACAAGACGTTCAAATCTTGTTGCGGTAGTCACGGACGGAACTGCCGTTCTCGGTCTTGGAGATATAGGCCCCGAGGCGGGAATGCCCGTTATGGAGGGCAAATG
>CAYPKQ010000179.1:0-5035 GCA_964411355.1 uncultured Lachnospiraceae bacterium | reverse complement strand
AGATCGCCGAAAGAATGGCAACAGAGCCGATGAAGGATACGGGAATATGCCATGTGATGACCTTTCTAACAATGAGGTATATTCCGCCGACGATAAGGAGTGCAGAAGATACTTCACCTATGCAGCCTGCACATTTTCCCGTAATAAGATCCACCCATGAAATATCCGGAAGATTTCCTGCTTTAAGTGTTGCAAGAGGTGTTGCACCCGCAACCACATCTGAAATGCTCTCACTGCCGGCAAAAAGTCCGAGACGCTTAAATGGCTCGGTATATATCGTCATTTCCTCGGGCCAGGCGAAGAGGAAAACTCTTGCCGCAAGGGCGGGATTCATGAAGTTCTTGCCAATGCCGCCGAAAAGTCCTTTTACAACGACGATGGCGAAGAAAGCACCTATTATGGGTATCCAATATGGGGTTGCAGCCGGGAGATTAAGTCCCAGAAGCAAACCTGTTACAGCCGCAGAAAAATCTCCGATGGGATTTGGCTTTTTCAGCAGCTTATTAAATGCAAATTCAAAAAACACAGATGAGCCTACCGCAAGCAGTACGATGGCAAGTGCTCTTATACCGAAGCATATGATTCCCCAGATAAGTGCGGGGATCAGCGCAATGATAACATCGACCATTATGGTTCTTGTGGTATCGCTGTGCTTAATATGAGGCGAGGGAGAGACCGTTAGAAGAGACGAGGTCTGTTTTGCTTCATTATTCATATATTGTAATCCTTTCAAAAAGCTTTATTTCTTTTCGATGTCGGGCATATTCGATGCCGCTTTTGCACTTTCAGCCGCTTTTTTTGCTCTGAGTGCTCCCTTTGAAACTCTTATATACTGCACTATCGGAACGTGACCGGGGCAGTTATAGGAGCAGGTTCCGCACTCAACACAGCTCATAACATCGTATTTTTCGGCATCCTCGTATCTTCCCTTTTGAGAGAACTGAGCGAGATAGTTTGGCATAAGGTGCATGGGGCAGTTTTTTACGCATCTGCCGCATCTGATGCAGGCATAATCCTGCCCCGCCTCGGGACACATTGCCTCGGAGAAAACGAGGATAGCAGATGTGCCCTTGATAACGGGAGAATTGATATCCCATTGAGCAAAGCCCATCATAGGACCGCCGCTGATGATCTTTTTAGGTTCTTTTTTGAGACCTCCGCAGAAATCTATAAGATCCTTATATGTTGTTCCGATGGGAACGAGAACATTTTTCGGTGTCACTACGCAGTCGCCCGCAACCGTAACTATTCTCTCGATGAGAGGAAGTCCCTGTGAGAAGGCACGGTAAACCGAAGCGCAGGTCTCGGCATTGAAAATAACGCATCCGACATCTGCAGGAAGCTTGCCTTGGGGGATTTCCTTGCCCGTCAGCGCATAGATGAGCTGACGCTCGTCACCTTGAGGATATTTGGTCTTCATAACCTTGACCTTTATCATTTTGCTCTCGCCTATCTTTTCCTCAAGCTTGTCGACAGCATCCAGCTTGTTATCCTCAACTGCAATGTCAGCCTCGCGAAGTCCAAAAGCCTTCAGAAGGATCTTTGTGCCGTTGATTATCTCGGCAGGGCGCTCGAGCATCAGACGGTGATTTGCCGTGATGAACGGCTCGCACTCTGCACAGTTGATTATGAGCCTGTCTACCTTTCCGATGGCGGAGCTGATCTTTGCATAGGTAGGGAAGGAAGCACCGCCCATTCCGGAAATGCCGGCTTTTTTTACGATCTCGATTATTTCCTCTGTTGTTGTTTCGGTAAGCTTCTTGTCGAAGGGCTTTATATCGGGATGAAGCTCGTATTCTCCGTCATTTTCGATAACGACGGTTTTTACAGGCTGAGCCTGGGCATTATTATATGATGTGATCGCCTTAACGGTTCCCGAAACGCTTGAATGAACGGGACAGCCGAGACCGTTTTCGATCTCTCCGATGATCTGACCGCGAAGCACTCTGTCTCCGACCTTAACTGTGGGAGCACAGTGAGCACCGATGTGCTGAGACATGGGTATATGAAGCTCGGCGGGTGCGGGCATTTTTTCTATAGGAGAATTACGGGTGTTTTTGTGTTCGGCAACATGAGTGCCGCCCCTGAAGGTGTAAGTCAAAAAACATCAACTCTCTTTCTTAAACAATATTATATATATATTCTAACTTATTTTTTAAAAAAGTGCAATAGCAAGAATAGAATTTTATTAAATTTGCAAAACTAATATTGCATTTCCCCGAAGATAAATATTTTTTTGTCAATAATTTTTTAAAATAGGGGTTGACAAATGGGAAAATATGTGGTATAATAATCTGCGTTGCGAAAGCGACGCTAAATGTGGCGGAGTAGCTCAGTTGGCTAGAGCAATCGGTTCATACCCGATAGGTCATGGGTTCAAGTCCAATCTCCGCTACCATAAGGCCCGTTGGTCAAGCGGTTAAGACACGGCCCTTTCACGGCTGTAACATGGGTTCGATTCCCGTACGGGTCACCAAAAAGAAAAGTCGCACAAGCGGCTTTTTCTTTTTGTACTCTTCTCTTTTCTCTGAATTTTTTAGCGACTTTTCGGGAGAAGCAACTGTTTCCTTTTGTTTGTATAAATGTATCAATTTATTCTTTGTGGAACAAGATGAAGAAATCATATAAAACCAATCGCAAAACAGCCCGGACGATTGAAGTCCGGGCTGTCTGCCTCGCAGAGCGCACATACAAGGCTTGCCCGTATAGAAGTGCGCCCTTTGTTCCAAAGGGATTTTTAGCTTTCTTTATGCCACGAATGATTGCCGTTTGTTGACTTCGGACATTTTCCGGTGGTTTGTAGCAATGGTCTGGTTTGCCATCTAATGCTTCTACCACATTTAGAGCAAACATACTTTGCCGGTGGGGACGGCTTTTTTATTGGTGTTGCCATGTCAATTCTCCTCTCATTTATGTAAATTATTTCTTGCTGCATAATCGTCTATGAATGCCTTTGCCGAACTTGCAGCATTTTCAAGTCTGTCAATTGCGGATGGTCCCTCAAAAGTAAAATCCGGCTCATCCAAAAAAGTGATATTGTCCTTATCAAACATAATTCCATATAGTTTGTAAATAGATTGTTGGAACAATATGGAAATTAGTTCCTTCATTTCAGAAAGTTCTTCGAACGCATATTGTGCATCTTCTATGCTCTGTTCATATTCACGCTCTCGTTCTTCTTGTTCCCACTCCTTTTCACGGATTTCTTCTTCAGAATCATCCTCGTTGAAGGTTACATTACAGACTTTAGGGAAATATGCCCAGAACTGAAGTTCCATTCGTCCGTCTTTCATACTCTTTATGGTAATGTGGTCGAACTTTTCTCTCAAAACCTTGGGGACATTTAGTATTTGACACTGCCCCTTGAATATATTGGAGATTTCACTTGTCTTGAAGTAGCACAAATTTCTCTTGAAATCACCGCATTCATTGAAACAGAATTCGAGAACTGTTGTATCCGACTCGTCTTTCATATTCCATATGCAGCTGATGGCGTGAATGAACTTTTTCTCAAAATATCCCCAATCAGTACAATCTCGTTTCTCATGACGCTTACCGTAATCAACTATTCCAGTATTAAGGTTAATACTGTTGATACCATCAAAATATAAGAAGTTGTGAGTTGCTTTTTTCTTATGATGGTAATAAACCGCTTTGTTTGTAAAGAAAGAATATTCTCCCCAAGAGAAAAGCGAATACTTGCGTGTAGCGCAAATATGCGTGTTCTCTGGGAGGTGTCCCCAATCGGTGATCGGAGGTCTTTCCTCTTTATCGGATTCGGAAAATACGTTTGCCAAGAGAAACTTGCGCATTTTCTCTTGCAATACGGTTTCGGTTCTATGCATTTCGTAGCTTTTCGCTTCTTCTGCACACCGAGCTTCTTCGTCGTGAATAGCCGCAGTTGCTTCTTTAGCTTTTTCAACTTGATTTTTTACAAGCTTAGCAGCTGCAGCCGCTGCACCCAGACCCAAAAATAATGGTAACGGCATAATTCTTACCTTCTTTCTTTTAACTTTTTACACACATCATAGTTTATTTTATAGTATTCTTTTTTACTGAGGATGCTTTTAAACAGCAGGTCATAGCACTTATCGATTTTGCATTTTGTTGGTCTTTCATCATAGATACTGCACAAATTGCCTTTTAAATATCTACAAGTACCATCCCCTCTGTCCAAATCCGCATACATATCAGAGAGATTCAAATTCCTACAACATTGCCCACACATATCGCACTCAAATATTGATTGTTTCTCGCTCATAGGAATGTGCGTTGCCAACTATGTACGCCCTTACACCATCCTCGTGGATGTTTCGGGCAATTTGCCTGTGTAAGAGGTGCTCCATCAGTCGCTTTTCGAATCGATTTGTATCCGCAGTAACGACACTGGTACATAACTTGTTTTTGCATTGGTTGAGATATATTTGAATGCTTACAAAGCAACTCATGAAGCAATTTATTTTCTGCTTCAAGATCCTTCTTGCTTTTTCCGTACAATCCCATTAAAGTTCACCTCGATTCTTGATCATTTATTCCCAAGCTTGCTTACATTTATCATATAACTTGTCAGCAATCTCCCAAGCCTTTCGAATCAGATGTCCAAGGTCATCTGGAATTTGTTGAGATGTTTCTAACATTTCATTTCCGATTTCGATAGCCTTTGCCAATTTAGATAAAATATCTTTTAACCTATTTGCGTTAACTTTATAATTATCAGAAACAGCAACATCTTTCTCAATGATTGTATGAAGACTATTCATAATCTGTTCTATATTGTTACTCATGTCATATCTCCTTTCCGAACATTGCCAAAAGGTGTACCTTTTGACAATAGTCAACATGAAAATTAGGGATAAATAAAAATACAATATTTGTCGATAAAATTCGTCAAAAAGCTTGACAAATATAGATTTTTATGATATTATTACTACCAAATAATGACTGTCATAAGGTACACCTTATGACAGTCATTATTTTTACATAAAATATACCCCGTAAAATGGACACATACATAAAGCAAAAAAGCGTGTGCGTA
>CAYPKQ010000178.1:0-5117 GCA_964411355.1 uncultured Lachnospiraceae bacterium | reverse complement strand
CTCATTGCCGCCGCACCGAACATAGGATCAAGAGCCAAGCCAAAGGTCGCAAAAAGTCCTGCGGCAAGCGGTATTCCTATGGCATTATAAATAAATGCCCAGAAAAGGTTTTCCTTTATATTCAGAAGCGTTTTGCGGCTGAGTCTTATTGCCGCCGCAAGATCGCAAAGGCTACTCTTCATAAGAACCACATCCGCAGAATCTATTGCAATGTCGGTTCCTCCTCCAATTGCAACTCCAACGCTTGCGCTTGTAAGAGCGGGCGCATCGTTTATGCCGTCTCCCACCATTATAACCTTGCTTTTTTCAAGAAGAGACTTAACAACATCCGCTTTTTCCGTGGGAAGCACTTCGGAAATGATCTCATCCACTCCCGCAAGCTTTCCCATTGCTGCGGCAGTCTGCTTGTTGTCACCTGTCAGCATAACAACGTGCATTCCCATATCCTTAAGCTCTTTTATCGCCGCCGTGCTGTCCTCTCTTATTGTGTCAGCAACGGCGATCATTCCCAGAAGTATGCCGTCAAGGGCAAAAAACATAGGAGTTTTTCCTTTTCTTGCAAGCTCCTCGCTTTTTGATATCATTTCATCTGGAATTTCTGCCTTTTGGGATACAAATTTCAGATTTCCGCCGCAAATTTCCTTGCCTGCAATATTTGCAGAAAGTCCGCTTCCGGAGCGAGTCATAAAATCTGTCACATCAATAAGCTCGATCTTCTCTTCGGCTGCTTTTTCGACTATTGCCGCCCCCAAAGGATGCTCACTTTTTGCTTCAAGTGATGCGGCATATCCGAGAAGAAATGTACTGTCTGTCCCTTCACAAGGAACGATATCTGTAAGAGACGGTTTTCCGACCGTAACCGTTCCCGTCTTGTCCAGAACCACCGTTCTCGCTCTTCCCATTTCCTCAAGCGAAGCCGCATTTTTAAACAGAATTCCGTTTTTCGCACCGACTCCGTTTCCAACCATTATGGCAACGGGAGTTGCAAGTCCCAGAGCACATGGACAGCTGATAACAAGCACCGAAACGGCTCTTGCAAGAGCAAATCCCATATCCTTTCCAATTATAAGCCAAGCACAGAGAGTAACTACCGAGATAAGCATAACGCAGGGAACAAAAACGCCCGAAACCTTATCCGCAAGTCTCGCAATAGGAGCTTTCGTTGCCGCCGCATCGCTGACGGTCTTTATTATCTGCGAGAGGAGGGTGTCCTCACCCACCTTCGCAGCACGGCATTTGAGATGTCCCGAAGTGTTGATGCTTCCCGCAGAAACATGGCTTCCTTCATTCTTATAAACAGGGATGCTCTCCCCCGTAAGGGCCGCTTCATTCACAGGACTTTCGCCCTCGGTAACAACCCCGTCAAAGGGAATTGCCTCACCCGGATAAACAAGAAATATCTCGCCTACCACAGCGTCCTCTGCCATGATCTCCGTCTCTTTGCCGTCACGAACCACTCTCGCACGCTTGGGTGAAAGGTCGATAAGCCCCTCCAGTGCCGCAGTTGTCCTTCCCTTTGCTCTCTCTTCGAGCATTTTTCCAACCGTTATAAGGGTAAGTATCATAGCGGCAGACTCAAAATACAAGGAATGTAAAATATGACCTGCGGATTCCACCTCTCCCGAGATCATTTTTCCGCTCATAAAAAACACCATGCAGACACTATATATAAATGATGCAGAAGAGCCAAGAGCTACAAGGCTGTCCATATTGGGAGACAGACGCCAAAGTGCTCCGAATCCGCTTGTGAAAAAACGCTGATTTATAACCATCACAGCAATGGTCAGCAGCATCTGAACCAAGGCAACCGCCATTGGATTTTCCGAAAAGAACCTCGGCAGCGGAAAATTCCACATGGTATATCCCATGGAAAAATACATAAGCACCAAAAGAAAAGCAAGCGAGCTTATAAGTCTCAAAGCAAGCACTCTCGAATTATCCTTTCGGGGCTTATTCTCGGCTTTTTTGTTCTTTTCGTATAAAGATGCTCCGTAACCGGCTTTTTCTACTGCTTTTATTATATCATCATCAGAAGCTGTACCCGTAACGCCCATTGAATTCGTTAAAAAACTTACCGAGCAGCTCTCAACACCCTCTATGGCACTCACAGCCGCCTCAACTCTTGCACTGCAGGCGGCACAGCTCATTCCCGAAACACTGAATTTTCTCATTTTCCCCCTCCATAACTATATAATTATACCCCTTCAAAGGAATATTTGTCAAGTGTTTTTCTTGACAAATTCGCATCATTGTGTTAGAATAGTAGAGTTACGATTATAAAAGTAAAAAACTAAGGAGATTATCATGGGATTGGATTTTGGCTTTTTTATGGGAAGCATAGCCTTTGGCACGGGACTTGCAATGGATGCTTTTTCTGTTTCCCTTGCAAACGGTCTTGGCGAACCGAAGATGAAAATAAACAAAATGTGTACGATCGCAGGAATGTTTGCATTTTTCCAAGCGCTGATGCCCATTCTCGGTTGGATCTGTATGCATACCTTGGTTGAGCATTTTCATTCTTTTGAAAAATTCATTCCGTGGATAGCGCTTGTGCTTCTGCTCTACATCGGAGGCAAAATGCTCCTTGACGGCATAAAAAACAAAGACTGTGAGTGTGATTGCGGTAAAAAGCTGACCCTTTCCACTCTTGTGATTCAAGGAATAGCAACCTCTATTGATGCACTTTCGGTTGGCGTTACCCAAGCTTCATATAATTTGACGATGGAGCTTATTTCCTCTTTAATAATTGCCGCAGTAACCTTTGTTATATGCATGGCGGGAATCTTTATCGGCAAAAAATTCGGAACACGCCTTGCGGGAAAAGCAGCTATCCTCGGCGGTGTTATTCTCATAGTGATAGGTATTCAAATCTTCATCAGCGGAATTTTTGGATAAAATAAAAGGAGCGATTATGGACAAAATGCAAGGCGGAGATATCAGAATAGAAAACCGTTTTACAAAATGGTTTGATAATTTTTGGTATCACCACAAATGGAAAACGATCGGAATAATTTTTGCACTTTTTGTCATCATTGTCTGTTCACTTCAAACCTGCGAAAAGGAAAAGGTCGATGTCTATGTAATGTACGGAGGACCGCAGATTCTTGAAGGCGAATCTCTCATGAATTTCCGCTCGGCTCTCTCTGCGGTAATGCCCGAGGACACAAACGGAGACGGCAAAAAATATGCCGAGGTCGTTACCAATTTCATAATGTCAAAGGCAGAGATCGAGGCGGCGCATGCCGAGGCAGATGCTGCCGACAGCACCAACGATTTTTATATCGACCCTGTCTTTATGTCTCAAAATAAGCAGAAATTTGATAGTCTTATCATTGCGGGAGAATATTCAGTTTGCTTCCTTTCACCATATCTCTATGAAGAAGTAAAGGCTGCCGGGGGATTCATGCCGCTTTCTGAGATTTTTGATGAAACACCGAAAGGTGCTTTCGATGAATACGGAATAAGGCTGGCAGAGACCGATTTCGGTTCATATTTTCCCGGCGTAAATTCACTCGATCCCGAAACGGTGCTTTGCATGAGAAGAATAAGCACTATGGGTTCATTCCTGAATAAAGGAGCAACGGAAAAGACATATGAAAATTCTATGAAGCTTTTCCGTGAGATCGTAAATTATGAAGCACCTGATATGTGACAAAAACGGCAAGGAGTATTCCCTGCGCATAGCGAAAAAAGAGGACCTTGCCTCAATGAATGAGGTATATAACGAGGCAATAAGAACCGGAAGGTGCACCGGTCACATGGTTGAGTTTGCCCCAAATGAAAGGCTTGATTGGTTCAATGCGCATCCCGAAGAAAAATACCCCATTTACGTTTGCGAATGTGAGGGAAAAATAATCGGATATGTTCATATTTCCCCATATAAGGAAAGACACGCATTTGCTCTTGACATTGAGATAACATACTATCTTGATTTCCGTTATCACGGTCTTGGAATAGGCTCGGCTATGATGGATTTTATGCTGAAAAAAGCAAAAGAACTGGGATATGAATTTGTTATCGCAACTCTGCTTTCCCTCAATGAAAAAAGCATCGGGCTTCTTACCAAATTCGGCTTTTCTCAGTGGGGAAGGCTTCCGCAGATCATGAATATGGGCGGCGGAATAAGATGTGATTTTCTCATTTACGGTCTAAAATTATAGTTTGAATAGCTTTAAGGGTGGCTTTTAAGTGTGCCCCCCTTTTCTTTTTTATATATTTTACATAGATGCGCCGCATCGTAAAATCCCAGCTCTTCTGCAATCTCCGAAAGAGTCATGCTTGATGTGGCAAGCTCCTCGGCAAGCATAAGACGTATATTATTCCTATATTTTATTGGCGAGATACCGCCCGAAAAGGACTTGAATCTGCGCATAAAAGTGGATTCGCTCATATGACATATATCTGCAAGCTCATTTAATGTCAAATTTCTTTCCGGTTCATTTTCAAGAATGGAGACAGCAGAGAAAATGTCATCGAAACGCTCATTTGTTTTTTCTCTATTCGCAAAAAGCTCGTCAAGCAATATATAAAGTGCCCCTTTCAGCTTTAATGTGCTTTTAGCCTGATTCATAGCAGAATAGAGTATTTTTTGGAAGTGCTTATAATATCTTCCGTTTTTATCCCTTGTTATGAGACTTATATCCTCGTCAATGTAAATCGGCTCACCGTTTATATCAAGTAAATTGAATGAAATGCCGATACCGTCCGAGGGTAAAGTGCCATCGGAAAGAAAAGAACGGTATTTTGCACCGTGGGGCAAAAACAAAATATCACCCGGACAAAGCGTGCAGATATGCTGATCCTTTATATAGTATTCTCTCATGTTTTCTATTTGATAGAAAAGAAGATTCTTTACTCTTCCGTCGCTCTCAAAATTATAGACAGCATTAGTATTGGTTTTATATGATGCAATATCGCAAAAGCTGAATTCCGTACAGCAAATATCTCTATATTTTATAATTTCGATGCACTCCTTTTTTTACAATCGATTTTCCGAAAGCCTTTGTTATTTCAGAGGTTTTTATTTTATATATTGACTGTATTTTACAACAAAATGAGTATATTGTCAATTGCTTTCCTAAAAATTTTCAATATAATTAAATTACGAAACAAAAAAG
>CAYPKQ010000177.1:0-5122 GCA_964411355.1 uncultured Lachnospiraceae bacterium | reverse complement strand
TCACCCCGATATGAAGAATACTCCCGGTGTTGATATGACAACCGGCTCTCTGGGTCTCGGCATCTCTGCCGCTTGCGGAATGGCTCTCGCAGGTAAGGTAGCAGGTAAAGATTACAGAGTTTATACCATCGTAGGAGACGGTGAAAGCGAAGAAGGACAGGTTTGGGAAGCATCTATGTTTGCAAACCACTATAAGCTGGACAACCTCTGTGTTATTCTTGACTGGAATGGACTCCAGATCGACGGTGCAATTACCGATGTTATGAATCCCACTCCCTTCGATAAGAAGCTGGAGGCATTCGGATATAATGTTATTATGATCGACGCTCATAATTTTGATGAGATCGAGGCAGCTTTCGCTTCTGCAAAGGCAACAAAGGGCAGACCAACTGCAATTATTGCGAAATCCACAAAGGGTAAGGGCGTTTCCTATATGGAAAATAACGTCGGCTGGCACGGCGCAGCACCAAACGCAGAGCAATATGAGCAGGCTATGAACGAGCTTAAGGCATAAGGAGGTTAGAGCAATGATGAATTACGAAAAGAAAGCCACAAGAGAGGCTTACGGCGAGGCTCTTGCTTCTCTCGGTGAAAAATATGATTTTCTCGTTCTTGATGCCGACCTTGCTGCGGCAACAAAGACGGGTGTTTTCAAGAAGAAATTCCCCGAAAGATTTTTTGACTGCGGAATCGCAGAGGGTAATATGATAACGGTTGCGGCAGGAATTGCAACTACCGGAAAATGCGTTTTTGCATCTTCTTTTGCAATGTTTGCGGCAGGACGTGCCTTTGAGCAGGTAAGAAATGCCATCGGCTATCCCCATCTCGGAGTTAAGATCGGTGCAACTCATGCCGGAATTACTGTTGGCGAGGACGGTGCTACACATCAGTGCCTTGAGGATATCGCTCTTATGCGCTCCATTCCCGGAATGACCATTATCAATCCCGCAGATGCTGTTGAAACAAAGGCTGCAGTTGAGGCGGCTATAAATTTTGACGGTCCCGTATATCTCCGTTTCGGCAGATTTGCAACACCTATCTTCAACATTGGTGATGATTACAAATTCGAGATCGGTAAGGGAGTTCAGGTTGTAGATGGCAGCGATGTTACCTTTGTTGCAACAGGAGTTATGGTAGCAATGGCAATGGAAGCGGCTGAAATGCTCGAAAAAGAGGGTATTTCCGCAAGAGTTATCAATATCCACACCATCAAGCCTATCGATAGAGATATCATAATCAAGGCGGCAAAAGAGACAGGTGCTATCGTTACTGCAGAGGAACATAATATACTCGGCGGTCTCGGAAGCGCAGTTGCTGAGGTCGTTTGCGAAGAATGTCCCGTTCCCGTGCTTCGTGTTGGCGTTAAGGACAAATTTGGAAAGAGCGGCTCTGTTCCGGCACTCCTCGAGGAATACGGACTTACACCGAAGGATCTTTACGAGAATGCAAAGAAAGCGATTGCTTTGAAAAAGTAAGAAATAGTTAAGAGGCTGATGTCAAGTCAGCCTCTTTTGTTAATCGTGGGTTTAAACGATAATTTGTGAACGGTTGCCGAGGACGCTGTCAGGGAAAGTTTTGGTCAAGCTTAAATAAACTTGCGGGGTGCGTGAGCACCCCGCACCGTCTTAGCGGCGAAACGCTCCGCCCTGTAAGCGAAATCCCTTCGAAAAATTATTACAAAAAAACAAGAAGCTAATCATTTAGCTTCTTGTTTTTTTCGAGATGAATATGCTCCGGGGGGCATCCCCGTTTGCTCCTTGAAGCAGCGGCTGAAATAATAAACATTTGCAAATCCCGTCATTTCCGCTGTCTCACTGACGCTGTAAAGGCAGGTGTCAAGAAGCTCAGCGGCGTTTTTAATACGAAGATTTTGCAGATATTTTGAGGGAGTTACACCAAATTTTTTGACGAAAAGCTGTTTATAATAGCTATAGCTTATCCCCGAAAGTCGGGGCGGCATCGAATAATCAAAATTCGGATTATTCCAATTTTCACCGATATATTTAAGGGCGCCCTCGAGCAACTCATATTTGCTTTTTGGCAGATAACCCTCGGAGCTTCTTATTCGTAAAATGGAAATTATTTCATAAAAGACCGCCATTGCCCGCTCGTAATATCCATCCTCTTTTGCTGTCCAGATGCCGTAGATCTTATCAAAAAGCTTTGATATTTTTTCGTTTTTTGACATATCAAGAATGACCATTTCATCCGTAAGAGCACTTTCGGCATAAAAATAGATGTCGATACATTCTCCCGCTTCTATTCTCTCTACCTTATATTCAAAATAATCATCCTTTTTGCATGGGAGAAAACGAACTGTGCCCGCGCTTTCAATTTCGGTTTTGCCATTATATGTAACCTTTCCAATTCCGCTTTTTTTATATATAAGCTCGCTTCGCCCTTTGCCAATATTTGAATAATCGGAAATTGCCGAATTTGCTTTCGTATAGCAAACAACGCTTTCAAGCTTGCTTATATGTGTGTTTTCATCTATAAAAATATTTTTCAAGAAAATCACCTCTTTTCTTTGATTATAACGCATTTTCTCTATTCTGTCAAGCATATTATGTGTCATAAATTATAAATGTATCATAATATGCATTTTATTTTTCTTTCTGACTGTGTAAAATGATATCGAAATCAAAAAAAGGAGATTTTTCATATTATGACAGAAAGAATCAGATTATATGCCGAGGCTACCCACAGAGAGGACATTTATCCCGCGCCCGTTTCGGTTGAATATGACAGATATGACGTTCTTGAGCCCGACTGCATAAAAACCGCAATCCGTCTCTCGAAATATCTTTTGGGTCAGCCCGTCCTTCTTGACCACGACAGGAGACTGCTGGGCTGTGTTCGCTTTGACGGCTCTGTTCCCTCAAATCTTTTTCCAAGAATAGGTCATACAAGATTCGGAGAGGTACGCGATGCATTTTATAGGAAGCCTGCGGAAAATCTCTGCACCTTTGAATGGCAACATTCAACACCCGGTTATGCACTTGTGCTTGAATGTGGCTTTGAGGGTATGAAGGAGAAGATAGAAGAATCAAAAAAAGTCCATGCAGACGAGCCCGAAAGGCTAGAATTTCTTGAGGCACTGAGCATAATGTGCGATGGAATTATCGCTTGGGCAGAAAGAAATGCTAAGGAATGTGAAAAGGCAGCCGAGGCTGAAAAATGTCCCGAAAGGCGCGCCGAGCTTTTAAAGATGGCGGAAATTATCCGCAGAGTTCCCCGCTTCAAGCCCACTTCCTTCGGAGAGGCGGTTCAGGTGGTTGCCTTCTGCTTCCATTTCCTCTCGGACAGCATCGGAACTCCCGACAGATATCTTTACAAATACTATGTAAATGACATAAAAAACGGCATCATCACAAGGGACGAGGCAAAGGAGCTTTTGCAGGAGCTTTACATCGTTCTTCAAGGATATACAAGCTATAAGGCAACGCAGCACAGCCGCGGCGGCGAGAGCCATTTTGCCATTGGCGGCTATACAGAGCAGGGCGAGGACGGCTATAACGAGCTTTCCGACCTTATAGTAGATTCGCTGATGGAGGTTCCCCTTTTCATTCCGCAGATCTCTCTGCGCTGGACAAAAAAGACCCCGAGAGAGGTCTTCAGAAAGCTGATGGACTGTGAGAGAAAGGACAAAAACAAGAGATTTGCATTTGTAAGCGACGAGCCGAGGATAAGATCCTTTATAGAACGCGCCGAAGTACCAAAGGATATCGCCTGCGATTATACCATGGTTGGCTGCAACGAGCCTGCGCTTCAAGGCGGCATCTGGATGGGCGGAAATACGACGAATATTGCCCGTTCTCTTGAGAGGATGTTCACCGAGGGCGAAAATGAGCTTTTGAAATGCTCCGATTTTGCCTCTGTTTGGGAGCTTTATAAAAAATACCTTTGCAAAGATCTTGATAGGATCATGTGGTATTGCAACAAATTCAATTATGCCCGCTCAAAGGACGATAATGTTATCTCATCTCTTATGATAAAGGGCTGCATTGAGAGCGGAAAGAGCGTTACAAAGGGCGGCGGCTTGCGCCTTTCGGGCTTTAACATCATGGGCATGACCTGCGTTATCGACTCGCTCACCATTATTGAACAATTTGTATTTGACGAAAAGAGAACCACCATGAGTGAGCTTCTTGATGCGCTGAAAAACGACTGGCAAGGCTATGAGGAGCTTCGTCACGAGATATTCGCCAAGGGCAAGTTTTTTGGAAACAATTATGAGGAATCGAACAAGATAGCGCGTGATTTCACAAGCGCAATCGGAAACCATCTGGAAGGAAAAACAGGTCTTTTCGATATGAAATTCCTTGTGGGATGCCTTACGGGCTATCATCCCCACTATGCTTGGTTTGGTCAGATGACCATGGCGACCCCCGACGGAAGGCATAAGGGTGAGGCGTTTATGGTCGGTGCGGGTCAGGTGCTGGGCAAGGACAGAGAGGGGCTCACGGCACTTCTTTCATCTGTTGCGCAGATGGACCCTACCGGCGTTCTCTGCGGTCCGTTCGTATGCAATGTGAATATTGAAGCGGAGCTTATGCTGAATGACGAGTATTTTGAAAAGACGGTCGATCTATTCGAGAGTTATTTCAAGATGGGAGGACTTCATTTCCAGCTCAATTATGTAACCAAAGAGACGCTGCTTGAAGCAAGGAAAAATCCCGAGGCTCATTCATCCCTACGAGTAAGAGTCAGCGGATTTTCGGAATATTTCAATAAGCTTCAGGAAGAAATACAGGACGATATTATCAGCAGAACCGACAGAAAAAGATAAAGTTGCGTCTGCAAACGGTTTGGACTGATTTTACTACGGTTTATGAACATTAATTGTTTATTTATAACGCCTCATGCCGGCGGGGCAGTCACTTTGGCACGCCCCAAAGTGACCAAAGCGCTCCCAAGGCTTTCCCCCTTGGGGATCTCCCTTATATCAGAAACCAACGCAGACAAAAAACTTCGGCAAGCGAAGATTTTTTGCTCTGCTGTGCATCTTGTCATTTTCCCAATTGCTCCAAAAAGCATCGGAGCAATTGGGGTCTTACTTTTGGCTCTTATATCGCCCTCATAAATGATAACATTTTTTTGCGCTCGCCATATCGTCTCGGTA
>CAYPKQ010000176.1:0-5137 GCA_964411355.1 uncultured Lachnospiraceae bacterium | reverse complement strand
CGTGTCCGAACTCTCTGCGTAAACGGTCAAATTGACGGCGCATGGCGAGAGGGCAAACTCTGGTTTGTTCCCGATAACGCTTCAAAGCCTGCCGATGGACGTATTCGCGGAAAGGAAACCCTTCTTGCACAGATCGAAAGAAAGAAAATCCTACTCGACGGCCGCAGACCTCTCACCGAGGGTGAGGTGGCACGGCTTAACGAGGACTTCATGATTGAATATACCTATAACTCCAATGCAATCGAGGGCAATACACTAACATTGCGTGAAACCGACATGGTACTCAAGGGCTTGACCATCGACCAAAAGCCGCTGAAGGACCACATGGAAGCGGTCGGCCACAAGGATGCGTTCTATTTCATTTGCGACCTCGTCAAGGAGCGTACTCCCCTGTCGGAAGCGGTGATCAAACAGATCCATTCCCTCGTACTTGCGGATAAGCCTCTTGACCGTGGCGTGTACCGCAGAGTGCCTGTCCGCATCATGGGCGCAAAGCAGGAGCCTGTTCAGCCTTATCTGATTGAGCCCAAGATGAACGACCTCGTGCAGCAATACGCAACCGACGAACGAAATATCGTAGAAAAGCTTGCCGACCTGCATATCGCGTTTGAGTCCATCCACCCCTTTATCGACGGCAACGGCAGAACCGGACGCCTCATCGTCAACCTTGAGCTGATGAAAGCAGGGTATCCCCCCATCGATATCAAATTTACCGACAGAATGAGATATTACGACGCCTTCGACCACCGAGCCGAGATGATAAAGCTCTTCGCGGAGTATCTAAATAAGAGATTGGATCAATACTTGGATATGTTGGAGAACAACTAATCCTTCCTCTTCTCTCCCCGATATGTATTTGTGCCACAGCAGAAATATTGACGATTTTATCAACCTTGCAAGGAATATTGAGAATAACACATCAACATATGAGCTTTTTACAATCGAGATCCCACCTGAACTCAAATTGCGTATTCGGAGGTCAAAATGACATTACGCATATATTTGGGCGATGAGTATTCTTATTTTAAGAAGGGAAGTGTCATTTTTGACGATGGGCGTGAGGAAGAATTACAGGCATATTTACACCGGGGTATGACGGTCGATACTCTTATGCTTGGAATAGCAAAAAAGATGAAATACGGTGAGTTTCTCTTGCGATGGAGAATAATTCATTCAGCTAAACGATAATTAAACAAATGAACCTTTACTTTATGGTAAGGGTTCATTTATTATTATGATATATTTGTTTGGATACTTCGAACGAGAGGTTATTATTATAACGGTACTACTTTGTATTCATCGGGTACTCCACCCATGTAAGTATCGGGGTAATAGTGCTTCTGCGTGCAATATACACGCCCTCAAAAAACTTTCCGCGCTCGGAGTAGCTTATCTCCATACCGATGCGCTCATATTCGTCTCTTGAAATAAGAATTATGTTGATTATATTATTTTGTCGGCGACATACTCTACTCATGCAACAATACAAAGAAAAAAGAAAGGAAACAAGTTTTTGCCTGTCGCCGACCTCATAGCCATTGTTTTTTATTGAGGGAAAACAAACACAGTCTTAAGACTTGGAACAGTTATGCTGTCATAAGCCTTTATGCTATATGAACTTCCGTCTTCGGGGAGCCAAACCTCTCCGCCTTTACCATGATTGAATTTTATCTTTCTATCCAATCTTTCCGGATTGACAAGCATATAAAAATTCTTTTCGCCGTCATTATATCTTGCCTTGACTATTTTACCTTCGTTTCTTTGGACAAATAGTCCGCCATCGAAATAAAGCTCATCCATAACATCATCAAGCTCATATACATTAAAATCGCTTGTTTCGAGAATCATTCCACCTTCTGCTGAAAGTTTCGGCTTATCTCCGATAAATCTTATTCTTATACCTTTTTCGGCAAGTTCTTTCAGAGCTTTGAGAGTAGATTCTCTCATAACCTCAATTTGCGGAATAATTACAGTTTTAATTTTCATTCCTGAAATTATGCCCTTTTCTGCCCCCTCAAAGATATCATCGCTGTCGGCAAAATAAAAGTCAAAACCGCCATATTCAAGTGTATCGGCAATTTCGGTAAGAGATGTACTCGTAACGCTCTTATCATTATCCCATCCGCCTCTGTGTGCAGGTACCGTTTTAGCTTGATATTCCTCCATGGGACAATATACGAAAATATTGCTCTCGGAGGTAAGTCCGTCAAGCATATAACCGATCCTTCCGATATAATCGTTGAAATTTCGCATCTCCTCGACCTCTTTGGGCTGGAAATAAGAATGTGCCTTACGTGCCCCCATCAGATAACAAAGGGCTGTGATACATTTCATATTGTTGAATTTGTCTTTCTCGAATTCATCCACTCTGTAAAATGGACAAAGCTCAACCATCATGCCATTTGTTCCCATCTTTCTTGCCGCCATTTGAGGAATCTTTTCATTGAGAACAGAATATACCTCAGGAAAGCAATCAAGAGTGTCAATTCCCGGATAGCCTGTGTTTTTCAGAACGGTCAAATAATTTCCATAGAACAAAACATGATGAAAAAGACTTGATTCTCCAAGATAATGCCCCGAAAAACGGCAACCGTGTGCCTTACACCATTCATCAAGCTGAGAAGAATATGCCTTTGCAATCAGCTTTCCGATCAGCTCATAGAATTTTATTCTTGTAGGATAGCTCTTGGCATCTCCCTCAAACAAAAGCGGAAGTGCGGGAAGAAGAGATTCACCGTATTCTGCCTCGTACGCCTCAAATATTTTCTCAACATAAGGAGCAAGAGCATATGTATATGTCTGATTTGACATTACATATGGTGTAAACAGACTCGGCTCGTCCGTAAAAACATTCTCTGCTCTCTTATATGCATCGGGAATTTTGCTCACGATAGGTTCATAAGCAACATCAATAAAGCGTCTTACGGCTCTTTCGTCCATTATGTTTATATTTGGCATCTGTGTAAAAGCATTATGAAGTGCGTGTGCTCCCTCATAAGCTGTTTTCACAGAGAAAACATAGAGTACCTCATGGTCACTAAGGTCACATTCAAGATAGTCACATTCAAAAGCAACGGGAATCATTTTGGAATAATCAATTCCGCCCTGCTCATTTTGATTGCCTAAAGGATATTTTGCCGCCCAAATTATCTTATCTGCCTCATCTGGGAGATGATATTTTGCCCGGGTATCTTCAAAAGCAAAGCGCTTATACATGAACATTCCCTTTGCCGTAAGCTCGGGATGCTCTCTGAGAGTAAGTCCTCCCGCATAGCCGCTTGGGTAACCCTTTTCATCATATATCCAAAACGGCAATCCTTTTTCCTCAAGATTTTTGAGAATATCCGAAAAATGTTCGATGTTTTTATCGTTTCCCGTAAAATCATTTTCAAAGGGAACATTTGTAACCACTCCGCCATATCCCTGTGCAATTATTTTGTCTGCGTCTCCTTTAAGATCGTCACCCCAGGCGTGAACGATCTTTGTCGGGCTGTATGAACGCGGTGGATTTTTGAAAATATCAATATTTTTCATTTTCCTGGTTTTCCTTGTTTTATATTTTTCTTAAGCATGTAAGTCTTTCTATAAGTGTATCAACACTTAAGGTGTTTGCTCTGTACAAAAAATGCGCAGAAAACTTCGACAAAGTAAAAACTTCTATTGTCAAATTAATAAAAATTTGAAATCATTTTACCGTATATGCACGGAGAACGAACTCGGGAGATTCTGTGATCTTCTCGTATTTTACCGTTCTTTTCTCGCACGGAAGAAGCGAGAAGCAATTATCTTCAAATATAGCTTCACCATCGAGAATAGCAGCATGAATATATTCATTCGCACTGATCGTCAAAGCATTATTTTTCTCGTCAACTGTAAGCATTGCCTTACACGGTGAGATATTCAGTACACCGTTTTTATAAAAGCTTCTGTCGCTTGCAGTATCACTGTAAACATCAAAAATGAGCAGTTCGTTATATTCAAGTATACCATCGTATTCTATAGCTATATGCGAGCCTGTTCCAGCTATGAATTTTCCGCTCTTTATCACCTCTGCTTTTTCATGAGCAACACGCATGAGAGTATAGCTTACTGCCTTTTCAGCATCCTCATTTACGACATATATCTTATATTTTCCATTTTCCTTGTCGATGGATGAAAGAAGCTTTTTTGAACATCTTTTGAATGAATAGAAAGCATCCTTTGGCAGATTATAGTAGTCGATGAGAGCCCAGCCCGCCGATGCCGGCCAGCAATCGTTCATCATCCAGAATATAATGCCTGAACAAAGTCCGTCCTCCCGCCTTGCTTGCTCCATGACCACTCTGAGCCATTCATATTGGATATATCTGAGCTTATAATAGCGATCTTTTGCGTCTTCGTATCCGCCGAGAACATGCTTAGCAAATGAATCGAGATGGTCAAAGAGATGTACCGAGACCGCAGGATTACATTTCATATGATAATACCACATCTCACTCTCGGAGAAGATATCCTCATCACGCATGAATCGTCTTATGCTTGGAAGAGAAACAGCTCCGAGCTGCGGCTCTTCTGCAATAAATCTTGCTCTGTAATTCTTTAGATAATCCTTGTAATCAGAAACATCGTCCTTCAACATATAGTCAAAAAACTTTCCAAGGTATTGTGTATTGTGAGTGGTTCCAACGGTATTTGAAGCATATCTTTTGCCACCATAAGGACTTGAAGGCAAGAATCTTCTTATAGGATCCTCACGGTAAAGAACAGGTGCAATTCCATAATATGCACTTCTTCTTCCTGTGTAATTTTCGTCAGTGTCGCAGCCATTAACTGCATTTTCGTTGTCACCGCTCCACCACATAAGGCAAGCTTTATTTCTGATGAGTCTTGCTGCATATTTTGCTTCCTTTTGAAGCTCAGCTATAAACCAGTCCTCATCCTCGGGATACTCGCCGCAAGCCATGAGAAAATCCTGTGTAACCGTTATTCCAAGCCTTGAGCATTCGTCATAGAAATGCTCGCTCTCAAATGTACCGCCGCCCCAAATTCGGAGCATATTCACTCCTGCTTTTGCGCAAAGCTCGAGAGTTCTTGTAATCTTTTTAGAATTATCGCCCATTGAAAAAGGCTCGCAGGGTACCCAGTTTGCACCACGGCA
>CAYPKQ010000175.1:0-5228 GCA_964411355.1 uncultured Lachnospiraceae bacterium | reverse complement strand
TATGTAAATTTACTATTAACTATTTGAGATTGTCCTTGACTTTGGGTACGGTTTACTATGTGCTTTGTTTAAACTTTGAACAATAAAAAGCCTCTCACTCCGGGAGAGGTGGCGGCGAAGCCGACGGAGAGGGCTTATAAATTAACACATATTGCCCTCTCAGTCAAAAGCGGTGACAGCTCTCCCATAGGGCGAGCCTTTTTTTTCCTTACAAACAGTAAATATCGGCGCATGAGGATGTTCATAAGCCTTCTCTTACAGAGAAGGGGGGAATGCTTACGAACATCCACATTATAGTGAAATTTACACGCCTACAGTTAGCTAAATTACTATTTAACAAGTAAATATATTTCAAGATTTTAGTCTGAAATAAAATTTCGTACCCTTTTTTTCAAAAGTCAAAATTTCCTCAAAGGTCAGTGCACGCAAAATTTCGAGTGCTTTTTCACTTTTGATTCCAAGGAGAGAAGCAATATCAGAGCTTGTGACTGCGATTTTTTCGGTTATATAGTCTATCACTGCCTCTTTTCGGCTTTCAATCAAAGCATCCGTGCCGGAAAGCTCCGCTTCTCCGCCGTAAAAATTCAAAACTACCGTGACCGTATCCGGTGAAAATCGCTCAATAACCTTTGGCGGCTGCCACCCCTTATTCTTCCAGACCTTATAAATACCTTTAACGCCGTCCGAGCCTATCGCTGCGAAAGACAATAGCCTTGCAATCAGTTCATTTCGCCTGTCGGTAATTCCTCCGCAGATAACTGCTTCTTTCTCAAAACGCAAAGAGCCTGCATTTGATACCGAAAGTCGATCCTCTGAATATTCAATTTCAATGCTTATTTTTGAAAGATAATCCGAATGTATCATCGCATTTGCGATGGCTTCGGAAACAGCATCAAAAACAGTTTTTTTCTCCTTTGCCTTCATACAAAAAGCGCACAGCTTTTTCATTATAACCTTTTCGGATATCAAATACAGCTCAAAAAGATTTTCGGCTTCAAATTTTACAGATGTTTCCCCATCATTCTCGGTAAAGCTCGGCGCAAAAAACGGATAATATTCTTTAATTTTATCTTTTTTTCCGAACATAAGAAGTGCTGCTATATTTATCGGAACTGTTCCGGCTTTATGAGATTGAAATTCCATGACAGACATTAAAAGATCTTTCTCACTCATATCGGAAACATCTCTGACAAGAGAGACTTTTTCTTTGAATTTGCGCAGAGTTCCTATAGAAAGATCGGAAAAAGTAAGATCATAACATATGGCAGAATCGGCAGATATTCTCTCCGAATCTCGCTTCATGCTCTCTATTTCCTCTTTTTTACATTTGTAATCCCCTTCACCGCCACGTCTATATGTTCCGCTCGTTATGTTTCCGTCTATGTACACGGGTTTATCAAAGCGGTCGGCTTTTGGGATATTTATTGCTATAAACCTTTTTCCTTTATATTTTTCGATGGAAATATCCCGATCAGAAAGGATATTTGTGCTTACCTTATGCTTATCATTAAGTATTTTTTTGAATTTTTCTATCATCCCCTCGGGATCGGGAAGGTCGAGTACATGAAAGCTCTTGTCCTTATACTCTTCAACTCCCAGAAGGATCACCCCACCGAGAGTATTTGCAAAAGCTGAATATGTCTCCCATATGCTCTCAGGCAAGCCGCCGAGGGCTTTTTTTGCTTCTATTCTGTTGTTTTCTCTGTATTTCTCAACATTTCTAAGATCGATCAAAAAACGCACCTCCGTTCTACTTTAAGTATAGCAGATTTGAAGAAAAATTTCAACAAAAAAATTCAAATTTATTGACAGTTTTCTCCTAACATGTTATAATAACTGAAACATTACTTGGAGGATATTTTGATGAGTGCGAAATGGATATGGATAAACGGCGATTTTGAAATATATCACAACAACAAGCTTCATTCGAGAAGGAAAGAAAACGGTTATGATTATCCTGTTGTCTGACAGCTCTCTTCTCCTTACCCAAATGCTTATTTTATAAAGGAAATTACAGCCCCGGAGTCTTTTTCTTTTAAGGTATATGAAAAAGGCTTTGGCAAGGTTGATATTGATGATAACCCTTCATTGCGTTATCCTTTTGGAAAGGAAATACAGCTTGACGCAGGCAAGCACACAGTTAAGATCATGTGTATGAATATCGAGGCATTCCCCGCCATCTATATTGACAGCGAGTATCTTAAGACCGATGAAAGCTGGATAGCCTCACCGTTTGCTTTGGAAAAAAATGCAGGTTACTGTGATGAGCTCTCAAACCACAAGCAAAATCCCTTAAAATTTCCTTTTTCTTATAAAAAAATTTATTCGAAAAGCACCGAAAAGATCAAACGAAATATAATGTTTGATTTCTGGAAAGAGGATAAGGGTACATTTATCGATTGTGCAACATCGGGACTTGAACACATTTCAAGGCATCCCAATATTCTTGCAGTATTATTTGATATGCTTCCAAAAAGCAAGGTTGAAAAGATCGTCAAAAATATTTTTGAAAATGACAGCATTACAAAAATAACAACTCCGTATTTTGTATTTTTCGAGCTTTGCGCCATGTGCAAAACGGGAAATATTGAATTTGCTCAAAATATGATAGATTCCTATTGGGGCGGCATGATAGACCTTGGCGCAACAACCATTTGGGAGGCTTACGATCCACAGAACAAGGGAATCCGGCATTACCAAATGTACGACTTCAAATATGACAAATCTCTTTGCCATGCCTGGGGAGCGGGGCCTATTTACCTGCTTGGCAGGTTTTGTCTCGGTGTTTATCCCACCTCTGTCGGATATAAAACCTTTGAAGTAAAACCCGTTCTCGGCAAATATCCTTTTTTAAGGGGACTGTGCCGTTACCCGATGGTAAGAGCGTTTCTGTTTATTACGACGGAAAAACAGCATGGGCAAAAACTGATGCCGAAGGTGGAACACTCATAATCGACGACAAAAAATATCCGCTCGAAAAAAATGTAAAATTAACAGTTAAAGGTATTTTAAGATGAATCACAAGCAAAATTTACATATGCACAGCACATACTGCGATGGAAAAAACACTTTGAGAGAATGTGCTGAATGGGCGCTGGCTCACGAATTTGATTCCATAGGCTTTTCGGGACATTCCTATATGTTTTGGAACGGAAGAGGAATGCAGCCCAATGAAATTGATAACTATAAAAATGATATAAAACAGCTAAAGGAAGAATTCAAGGGAACGCTCGGAATTTACACCGGAATTGAATTTGATATGTTTTCGGAGGTTGATCTTTCGGGATATGATTATGTTATCGGCTCAATGCACTATTTTGATTTTGATGGAAATTTGGTGGGCTTTGACAGCAACCCCGAATGGTCAAAAAAACTGACGGACACATATTTTGGCGGTAACGGTCTTGCTTTTGCAAAAGCTTATTATAAGCAGATTCAAGGTCTGCACGAAAAAGCCAAGATAGACATCCTCGGGCATTTTGACCTTTGCGCAAAGCATACCGAAAGCGTTTATCTTTTCGATCCCGATTGCGCAGAATACAAAAATGCGGCAATTGAGGCTCTTGAAGCACTTGCGGGCAAGATCCCATATTTCGAGATAAATACCGGCGGAATGGCGAGAGGGTATAAGTCCACACCATACCCCGACACATTTATTCTAAAAGAAATGAAACGTCTCGGATTTGGTGCTGTCATCACCTCCGATTGTCATGATATGACTAAAATGGATCACTGCTTTGGTCAAGCTGCTGAAATTTTAAAATCATGCGGTTTTAAAGAACGGTTTGTACTCACAGACAGCGGGTTCTCCGCTACCAAACTATGAGGTGAATATTATGGTATTAAACTATATCATCGTTGGTTTTTCAATGCTTGGTGCATTGGATAGATTAATTGGAAACAAATTTGGCATAGGAAAAGAATTTGAGCGAGGGCTTCAGTTTTTCGGAAACATAGCACTTGCAATGATTGGAATGCTTGTTATAGCACCTTATCTTGTGGAGCTTATAAAACCGGCACTTGGGAATTTTGAAAAGATATTTCATATTGATCCCTCGATCATTCCCGCTTCGCTTTTTGCAAACGATATGGGCGGTGCTTCACTTGCAACCGAGCTTGCACTCGATGAAAAAATGGGGCTATATAACGGTCTTGTGGTTTCCTCAATGCTCGGATGCACCATTTCATTTACTATTCCAACAGCACTCAGTTTAGTCAAGGACGAAAAGCAAAAACCGCTTCTTATCGGTCTTCTCTGCGGAATAATAACCATCCCATTTGGATGTTTTGTGGGAGGTTTGGTTTATAAAGTACCTTTTAAAGATCTGATTATAAATCTGCTTCCGATTATCATTTTTTCTGCCCTTCTTGCTTTTGCTCTTTTCCTTTTCCCCGGCGGGTGCGTTAAGGTCTTCAAAATCTTCGGCGTTCTTATAAAAATGCTGATAACGATTGGGCTTGCGCTTGGAATTTTCACTTATCTGACCGATATAGAGCTTATCAAAGGTCTTGATTCCTTTGAAAATGCAGCTGCAATATGCGTAAAAGCCGCAGTTGTTATGACAGGTACATTCCCTCTTATATTCGTTCTTTCAAAGGTTTTGGCAAGCCCCCTCAGATGGCTTGGCAGTAAGATGGGAATTAGCGGTAGTTCCGTTATGGCAATGATTTCTTCTCTTGCAACAAGTTATCCAACATTTGAAATGATGAACAATATGGAAAATAAGGGCATACTTTTAAACGGTGCATTTTCGGTTTCCGGAGCATTTATACTTGCGGAACACCTCGCCTTTACAATGTCCTTTGCCCCTGAGCTTTTACCCGCAGTCATATCCGGAAAGATCGTTGCAGGAATTCTTTCGATCATTCTCGGTATGTTCGTCTATAAGAAAATCAAAATATAAGAAACTGTATTAAAATTTAATTAAAAAATCCGCCCTTATGGCGGATTTTTTATATGGAAAGGAGCTGTCGGAAATCCGACAGCTCCACATGTTAATTATTAGTTATCAATAAATTCGCAAAGTCTATGGAGAACAACTGCTGCCTCTGCACGAGATGCATTAACCTTGGGATTAAGGCTAACTGCACTGTCAGATACAATGATATTCTTCATTGAGAGATAGCTTACAGCCTCAAGCGCCCAAGAGGAAATATCGGCAAAGTCGCTATAACCAAGCTTGTATGCCCAATTTCCAACAAATCCTTCGCCATTGAACTTAGCGTAT
>CAYPKQ010000174.1:0-5259 GCA_964411355.1 uncultured Lachnospiraceae bacterium | reverse complement strand
ACCGGCGGCGTTATGGAGGCAGCTCTCCGTACAGCAGCAGAGGTCGTAACAGGTAAGCCTCTCGAAAAGCTTGATTTTGATGAAGTTCGCGGAATTGCAGGCGTTAAGTTTGCTACATATAAGCTTGGCGATGTTGAGCTTAATGTTGCAGTTGCTTCCGGCACAAAGAACGCAAGAGAGCTTCTTAAGAAGGTTCAGAGCGGTGAGGTAAATGTACAGTTTATCGAGATCATGGCTTGTCCCGGCGGTTGCGTAAACGGTGGCGGTCAGCCCACACAGCCCGCATCTGTTCGTAACAATGTAAATCTCCGTGAAAAGAGAGCTGCAGTTCTCTATAACGCAGATAAGAACATTCTGGGCATCAGAAAGTCACATGAGAACCCTGTTGTTCAGACACTTTATAAGGAGTTCTTCGGTGAGCCTAACAGTGAAAAGGCACACCACATCCTCCATACAAGCTATGTTAAGCGTGGAATGTATAAATAATTAAAAAAACAGAGCTGATCCTCGGATCAGCTCTATTTTTTATGCTTTGCTTATTTCGATATAAGAATTTTCAAAAAATACGGTATTATGTGCAACCTTCGTTTCGGTAACCTCTGCAAAATGACCTTTTACATTGGCGTTGGGAACAAAAATTCCACCGTCCGATGAAATATCAACTCTGATTTTGTTGCCTTTTTTAATTGTAAATCCAATGGGCGGAGTTTTCAGGTCAATAGTTAGTTTTTCACCGGGCTTATAGTCCTTGTTTATATGATTTATCGAAGTTATTGTTTCGGTCAGATTATATGCTTCACCGTTTTTTCAAGGAAAACTCTTATGAAAAATGCACTTTCTTCGCAGTCCGATGAAACAGTCATATGCCAACCGATATTTCCGAAAAAGCTTTCATCGTTCTCGAAAGGCTCGGAAACGAATGAACATATGCCATCTATAGAATTGATTTTTTCGGCTTTGTAAATATTGAGGTATTTATATGCATTATTTGGTTTTTCGGGGTCATATTCGTATGTAATGCTTCCGGCAGATGAATCCTCAAGTAATTTTCCGTTTTCTGCAAAATAAAGTTTTTTTGTGCCCTTTGCTTTCTGGGGGAATTCTGCAATTTTCCATTCATCTGCACCGACAGAATAGTAATTTACCTTTCCGTATTCAGCAAGCTCATATTTTTTGCCCTCTCTTATGCTGTTAAACCATCTGACGGCATAATCGGACGGGATATTTCCATTTGGAAGAGAATATTCAGTTCCTTCCTTGACCTTTGTGTCATGCCCCCACGGTCCGACGACAAAAGCAGATTTTTTCTTGGTTTCCTCGGGTAGTCTGCTCCACATTGAAAACATTCCGTGAGTATAATAATCATACCATCCATCTGTAAAAAGAACGGGGAAATCTATGCTGTCAATTACCGAATAACGCGGGTCGCTTCTCCAAAAATCATCCTCTTTATTGTGGAGAAGATGGTTCGAATATTCAGGCAGATCCTTACCAATAACTCTTTTCATAATGTCCTTATAGGGAAGTTTTCTTATTTCATCACGGTTTTGTTCGGGGAAACGCCTTCTTAGTCTGTTGAGCCACCAATCAACCATGCAAAGATTGAAGCAACAGCCGTTTCTAAAATTGCGCTCGAACATTCTGTCCGTCTGTATCTCAAATGCCGCTCCTTTTATATCATGTGGCTTTGCAGTCAGATAGCAAAGATGAACAGTTGTGAGATAGCTTCTGCCCCAAAGGAATATTTCTCCGCAATAAAAGGGAAGAGCTCTGATAAAATCAAGAGTTTCCAGCCCATCCTCTCGTTCCACATAGGGATGAAATTCTCCCTCGCTGTCTCCTGTTCCTCGGCAGTGCTGAACTATTACTGCATATCCGCTCTTTATATAATTGTATTTGTCAAATAAACTTATGTCATAGGGAATACCGTTCCGTTCCTTTTCGTAAGGTGTTCTTATCAGAACTATAGGGTGTTTTTCTTTTCCTTTTGGAATGGCAATTCTTGTGTATAAGCGCACTCCATCCGACATTTTTACATATTCTTCTCTTAATATTAAAGTGTCATTTTCTGCTATCAAAGGGTACATAGAAATTCAACTCCTTTACACATAAACGGTATTGTTATAATTGATAATATTGTTGAAATGAATGGAAGGGAAATGCCTATTTTGCATTTCTTTTCGGCAAGATTTTGAAAAAGAATGGTGTTAAGACCGCAGGGCATGGCATATGCAAGCATTGCAACGAGAACCACTTGAGATGAAAAAAACCTGCTGAGAACAAAACAAATGGCGAAAGGGATAACCACAAGACGAAGTGCAGAAATAATATAGACACGCACATCTGTGATAAGGCTCTTTAAATTATAGGAAGAAATGAGCATTCCCGCAAGAATCATGCTTATGGGGGACATACAAGCGGAAGCACCGCTTATTGCGCTTGTCAAAAATGCAGGAAGCTGAATTTTGAGAAGTCCGAACAGCATTCCGGGGATAATTGCCATAAGAACAGGATTTAGCATTCGTTTAAATGAGAATTTTTCAGAGCCTGTCAAGGTTCTGTATCCTTCTGTGTAAACGAACAGAGAGATCGGAATCACAAACACCATCATGTCTATGAGAACGGATTCGCCGTAAAGATTTTCTGCCAGCGTATACCCAACATATCCGTAGTTTGAAACCGAAAGGGAATAGCGGCAGATCCTGCGCTCATTTTCATCCTTTATAAAGAGGGGAATGAGCAAAGCGGTGGCAAAAACTATTAAGAGAAGCGTGATGGCGGATATTATAAGAAGAGAATATTTTTCGGATATGTATTCTACTGTAAAATTGGAAGAAAAGCTCTTGAACATTTTGCAAGGCAGAAATATCCATAATTCAAGAAGAGAAAGAGTTTTTGCGTTTTCGCTTTTCAATATTTTTGCTTTGCAAAGAGCCCATCCGACAAAGGCAAAAAGAAGCAAAATCGCAACATTGCCAATAATATCATTCATAAAATCACCTCATGAATATTATATCAAAAAAATAAAATCTGTAAATAGAAATAAAGCGATTATATGGAATTTTTAAAACAATATTGACATTCAAAACCAAAGATATTATAATATAAAGGGGGTGATGTTATGTTAGAAAATATAGAAAATTTAAAAGTGATTAATGTTTATGAAACCGCTTGTACGCAGTATAGCGAGTTTGAAAACAGAGCGTCACACGCTCTGGTGCTGAAAAAGTCGGGCGAGAGCGTTTATACCTATGAAAATCGAAAGCTCTTCCTCAAAGCGGGACAGATAATTTTTATTTCAAAGGGAGATACCTATAGCGTCAAAAAGATTTCGGATGGAGAAAGCAGAGCTGTCATTATCAATTTTGATGCTGATATAGAAGATTCGAGGGCAACGCTTTTTGATATTTCTGGCTTTTCCGATGCGCAAAATGACTTTAATGAAATATATAGGGCGTGGATATTGAGCGATTTTTCCGCAAGCAATAAATGCCTTTCTCTATTCTATAAGATACTCCATGAGCTTTCCGGTGAATCGGCATCAAGCTATAAGACTGCCATCCAAAGGGAGCTTATAAAGGAAAGTATTGATTATATGGAGAAGAATATTTTCAGTATGGAGCTTAATGTTTCGGAGATCGTAAATAGGTCAAAAATTTCGGGAACATATTTCAGAAATATCTTTGTCGGAATTTACGGTACTACCCCCAAAAAATACATAAATAACAAGAGACTTATTCACGCAAGACAACTTATAGAAAGTGGTGATTTTGCCTCTATAAGAGAGGTGGCGGAGGCGGTAGGGTTTGACGATGCCTTGTATTTCGGCAAAATATTTAAACAAAAATACGGCTGCGCCCCGCAGATCTACGCAAAAGGGTTGTGATTAAACAGGAATTTGTCGGTGAGTTGCAATGGTGAAATTATACCCCAATGCTTCGCATTGCCCCTGCGGGTTCGACTAAGCACATTCGTGCTCCGCTCAGGGTGACGCTCTATTGTTTGTCATCCCTATATGTTTATAGATCCTTCGCTTTGCTCAGGATGACCTAGCAGGCTTCGCCTACCACTGTTTTTGCCTCGCAGGCTAAACACCTGCGTTTGTTTCGCAAATCGGCAAATTCCCGAATGCTTCTACATAGAATTCCCGAAAATTTCTCGTAGAAAAGGGACAAACAGCCCCCACCGGTCATTCTGAGCGTAGCGAAGAATCTATGAACGCTAAAGGATGATAAGCACACGGAGCGAGGGCATCAAACCACAACGGGTCATCCTGAGCGCAGCGCAACGAAGTCGAAGGATCTACGAGCGCTAAAGGATGATAAGCAATAGTGTGTCAAAAACGAGCGGAGCACGAATGTGCGTAGTCGAACCCGTAGGGCAATGCGAAGCATTGGGGTATAATTTCACCATCGCATCGCACCGATAAATTACTGTTTGAAAAACAATTTAACGAGCAATTACCAAAAAAAGAACCTTCTCCCCTCGGAGAAGGTGTCGAGGAGGGAGCATTGCGCACCGACGAGACGGATGAGGCTCGTATGCACTTTGTAACAATTAAAAGCCTCATCCGACTTTCCTGCTCCGCAGTCAAGCCACCTTCTCCGAGGGGAGAAGGCTAACACGCCGACAAATTACTGTTTTAAAGAGATATAAAAGAGGCTCGCCCTATGGGAGAGCTGTCACCGCAGGTGACTGAGAGGGCAATATTTGTATTTTTCAAGCCCTTTCCGTCGGCTTCGCCGCCACCTCTCCCGGAGTGAGAGGCTTTTTTGTCCTCGGTAACTGTTCGACAAATTACTGTTTGAAACCTTGACAAATGATGAAAAAAGTACTATAATATAGTCAATATTTTCAATCGAATTGGAGGAAAGACAAATGAAAAGAATTTTAACATTTTTGAGCATCTTCGCCCTTGCTTTGGTCTTGGCAATAGGCGCTTTTGCGGCAGAGAGCGACACCCCAAAGGTAATAATGCCCGGTGATGTCAATGCAGACGGCGAAATAAACGTAAAAGACGTCGTTCTTCTTGCTCAATATCTTGCAGGCTGGGAAGTGCAGCTCGGAGGTAACCATAATATTGTAATTGACCAAGCGGTCGAGCCGACTTGTCAATCTACAGGACTGACCGAAGGCAAACACTGCTCCGATTGCGGTGCAATACTCGTAAAACAGCAGGTTTTGCCCAAAATAGACCACGAGTATATCACAACAACGGTTTCACCGACAATTTATGAGCAAGGATATACCTTGCATGAC
>CAYPKQ010000173.1:0-5437 GCA_964411355.1 uncultured Lachnospiraceae bacterium | reverse complement strand
ATGACCGACCACCTTCTCCGCCATCTCATTTCAATTGAGGCAAGCGGTGAAAAGCTCCGTCAGGCAATGCTTGATGCCTCACTTATCGACGGAAGTGACGAGAAGGCAAGAGAAGTTATAGAGAGTGATGAATTTATCAGAACTCTGCATATCCTCATAAGAAACGACGAGGGTGACAGCATAGAGGAAAACAGAAAAAAGGCGGAAGATGTGCTTCATCAGCTTGATGCGGGAGAGTCGTTCAATCGCATGATTGGCAGAAACAGTGAGGATGTCTATATGACCACCACCGATGGCTATTATTTTATGCGCGGTGAATATGAAAAGGCATATGAGGATGCGGCGTTTGCTCTTCTCGAGAACGAATACAGCGGAGTTGTTGAGAGTGAGGACGGATTTTATATCATCCTTCGTCTGCCAAAGGAAGAGGATTACATAGAAATGAATTTCGATTCCTTAAAGGATAGGTATATTTACGTTATGTTTGAAAAAATAATCGAAGTGCGTATATCCGAAATGAGTCTCGAATATACCGATTACGGTAAGAGCCTTGATTTTTCGGTGCTTGAATAACTTGCGGAGATAAATATGAAATCAAAACACAGAAGAAACCGACGTTACAGCGGCAGAAGGAGAACAGAAAAGAATAGGTCCGTGCTTCTTTTGGTGCTGATAACCGTTTTTATCATTATTATCGTTATCGGTTCTGTTTTCCTGGGTAAATATCTGAAAATGAAAGCGGAGCTCTCTCTTGAAATGAGAGATGATATAGAAACCGATGATGTTTCCGAGTCTCAAAAAGAGCCCGGCTTGCTTTTTGATTTTAAAACACCATCGTCAATTGATATCGAATATTTTGATGTGGAAAATACAGCAGATTTTTCCGGCGAAGAAGATGCGGTATCACTTATCTTCAGGGGACATGATGGGACACTGAAATATTCCTCACCCGTTGCAAAAGCCCTTGGCGGACAAGCGGAAGATGTTGAACTTCCGATAGCTAATGACATCATTTCTGCCTTTGGAGAAAGCTATATCAGCGCACTTGTCGTAATGAAAGAGCATAGTTCCGAGGATGCATATACTTCCGCTCTTCACGCATTTGAGCAGTCTATCCTTTATGAGCTTGCGGAAGCAGGTGCAGACGAGCTTCTC
Source organism: uncultured Lachnospiraceae bacterium (assembly GCA_964411355.1). Taxonomy (GTDB): domain Bacteria; phylum Bacillota; class Clostridia; order Oscillospirales; family CAG-272; genus SIG710. Next base: position 4,282 of record CAYPKQ010000173.1, on the reverse strand, counting down.
CTTTGCGGATTTTCTGAGCTTAGTGCAGAAAAGGCAAAAATGATTTGCTCCTTTTCCGAGGATTATCATAAGGGCGCAAAGGTGAAAATTCCGATAGGTTTGGTTATCCCGTATTCATTTTTTTCTGCTGTGGACGCAAATGAGCTTTGCCGTGTTCTTTCTGAGCATTTTGAATTTCTTTGTGTTGATTTCAGCGACCTTGAGACAACGGATGAGCAGACGATAGAGGAAACGGTCAGAGAACGTGTTGACAGTATTCAGATGTACCTTTCAAGGTATTCGCTGCGAATAGTTCTCGATGCTGAAAATAAAGATATTTATAAAATAAAATCGGTTCTTAAGGAAGCTGCGCTTTATTCCTATCAGAGCGTGGCAGTCGGAGAGATCTTTAAGGAAAATGAATGAAAAAAGGACTGAGCCAAAGACGGAAACGCCTTTGCCTCAGCCCCTTTTTTGAGGTGATACTATGTACGAGTTTGAAAATGGAGTGAGATATCCCCTTGTAGCCACTGATGAAGCAGGATATGTACTTTTTTCTTATCCCGAGGTTTTGGAAAAAGACGAATGTTATTTTGCACCGAGCAATTTTTCATCTGAAGAGATTTCTTTTCTACACAAAAGAATAAAGGAACACGGTTTTGGTAATTTAATCCTTCTAAAAGAACGAAAAAACGGAAAAGCTGTCTTTGTTTCTCCGTATCTTTTTCCGACTGCGAGGGCTCTTGTTGCCATCGCAAGCGATATAGACTTTGATATTGCTGCGGCGATATGCTCCTTTTCTCATAAAGACATCGTCATAAGCGAAAGATACGAAGATAAGCTTGGAAAAAGGCACGAAAAAGTATACGAGAATATCTGTAATATAATTTATGCTCTGAAGAATTCTGCCGGAGTTTATTCCCATGAAAAGGATTTTCATGAGCATTTGAGTGCGATGGTAAATGCTGTTTCCTATATGACATTTTGCCGTGCGAAGGTCAATTTTGAGCCTGCTTATTCGATGCCATGTCCCGATAATTTTGATTCCGCATTCCTTGGGTTTTATCTTATAATAATGATGTCTGCTGCATCCTTCGCCTCAAGCGAGCGAAGTGCGATTATAGATTTATCTATGAGAGCTGATTCGCTTTGCGTCAAGCTCTCTTTTTCGGCAATTATGGATAAAGCCGTGCTTACGGATTTTGAAGAAAAATTTTCATCTGCAGTGTCGATGCTTGACAGCTTATGCGCAAAAAATAATCTTCCGATGTATTTTTACCGAGATGGCGTTTTTAGGAGCGGTATTATTCCTTGCCGCATAGAAAACAGCCTTCTGGGACTCAAGGCAAGGATCGGTTTCTTAAAGGATGAGAAGCAAGAGGAGCAGAAGGAGCGTAATATCTTCCTCTCCCCCTTTTCCTCCGATAAGTGAGAAGATAAGTGCGCCGATTATTATTTCGTCGCTGTAATTTTTTGGAGTATTTTGAATCGGATTTTTATCCTCCTCCCTCTTGAACTCAATTTGTGACGGGGGAGGAGCTTTAATAATCTCTTTTTGGTAGGTGGGAGTAAGTGTTTCGGTGTCGGGCTGGATTTCCGGAAGTGCTGAAGGTCTGCCAACAGCGTCACGCTCCGGCCTTTCTTCCTTTCTGAATGCTGTTCCGCCATATCTTGGGGGGATGCGCAAGCCCTTTTCGTATGTTTCTCTGCTGTACATTTTGCCTCCTTTTGAGCCCTTGTATTAAAGCCCTGAGAGAATGTCTCCGAGACGTGAGAGCCTTATTATCTTTTCAATGGCGTCCGCACGGCTTTTGCTGAGATATGGCTTCAGAGCATATAAAAGTGCCTCTCGGTTTGCCTCACTCTTGCTTTTGCCTTTTCCATCTCCATTCATAAGGGAAAGAATTGTTGGGAGAGCTTTCATTATTTCGGGTGGGATAGAAGAAACTGCAGAAACCGTTTCGGATTTTTGTTCCACAGCCGCTTTTTCTTCTGTTTCATTTTCCTCGCCTTTTTCGATGCCAAGAGAGGATGCTATACTCTGAAGAATTGCGGGGTTTTCCCGAAGGGTATTTATCATGCTCGAGAGAGCCTCGGGGGAGGGCATGGAAATATCGCTCATTTTCCCCTCCTTTTATACTGCTCCAGAGCCTCGTTTGCATTTTTGATGTCCTCCTCCGTTGCACCCGAAAGTGCCTTTCGTACAGAGGCAATATCCCCATCCGTTATGCCAAAGGCACTAAGGTCAAGTCCTGATTCTGATGCGGCTTTTTCTATCATTCGTGTGAGCTGTGTGTCGTTCATGGAAAGAAGACGGTCAAGAGCTTTTTTATCAAGTTTCATCTGAAAAACCTCCATTTAAGCGTTTTTTTACAGTATATGATGGAAAAAATCTCTTTGACAAAGAAAGTTTTTTTGTGTTTTTTGGGAAAAATTTGCCATCGCTATTGCAAGAATGTCAAAAATGTGGTATCATATTACGGTACACTTCAGAAAACTTCGGAGGTTGTTTTATGGGAATTTTTGATGAGCTTAAAGCAAAATGCGAGGGATGTCATGCCTGCTCTCTTTATAAGACCAGGACAAATTGCGTCTTCGGTACGGGAAATGAGAATGCGGACGTTCTTTTTGTTGGTGAAGCACCGGGCGAAAAGGAGGATCTGAGCGGAATTCCCTTTGTTGGCGCCGCCGGAAAGCTTCTTGATAAATTTCTTTATGCCGTTGATATAGACAGGGAAAGGGTCTATATAGCAAATATTCTCAAGTGCCGTCCCCCGAAAAACCGCGATCCTCTTCCGGAAGAGGAGGAGGCTTGCATTCCTTTCCTACGTGAGCAGGTGAAGCTGATGCAGCCGAAGATAATCATTTGCCTCGGCAGAATATCGGCAATGAAGCTGATAAAGCCCGATTTCAAGATAACAAAGGAGCATGGGCAGTGGTTCAAAAAGGGAAATTATCTTATGACGGCGGTATATCATCCTGCGGCACTTCTCAGAGACCCCCGCAAAAAAGAGGATATGCTGATAGATATGCAGAATATAAAGGCAAAGCTCGATGAGCTTTCGATAAATAACTAAAGAAAGAGATTTTAATAATGGATTCAGGGTCATTTTCTTCGCTTATTCAAATAATGGTGGTTCTTTTCCTGCTTCTTGCAACAGGCTTTGCCGCAAGAAAGCTGGGAATAATTGACGATGTTGCCTCAAAAAGACTTTCAAAGCTGATAGTAAATATCGGTCAGCCGATGATGATAGTCTATTCGCTGATAAAAATAGAATATTCGGCAGAGAACACAAAGGCGGGCTTTACCATGCTTGCCCTCGGCATTGGAGTTCACATTCTCCTTTGCATTATGGCGTTTTTCGCTGCAAAAACCGTTAAGGATTTTAACGAGCATAAAATTGCGGAATTTTCTCTTATTTTCGCAAATGCCGGATTTATCGGATTTCCAATATTCAGATCAATTTTCGGTGATATTGGAGAATTTTGGGGTTCATTCTACGTTATCGGATTCCATCTCTTCGTTTGGACATGGGGAATGATCATTCTCGCAAGGGGCAGAAAAGATATAAAGATGAATGTAAGAAAGATTCTTTTTAATTTCGGAACTGTTCCGTGTTTTATCGGTATTGCACTTTATCTTCTTATGAAGTGGATACACATTCCCGCATTTGTTGTAACTTACACGGGATATCTTAATAATCTCTGCACTCCCATATCGGTTCTTATCGTTGGTGCGCTTATTGCAACAAGAACGGTAAAACAGATTTTTTGCGATTTGAGGATGTATTATATCAGCCTTATAAGGCTCATAATCATGCCGCTTGTTATATGTATTGTGGCAAAGCTTATAGGACTGCCGGATTACATGATACTTTTTGCAACTGCGGCTGCGGCACTTCCAAGTGCCACCAATATCACAATGTTTGCGGAGCTTTATGATATCGCACCCGGATATGCGGCGCAGACTGTGGGCGTTACCTCGCTCTTTACCATAGTCACACTGCCGTGTGTTATGCTTGTGGCAAGTATGATAGTTTGAAAAATGATATAAATAAAGTGGACTGCTTCATCGAAATGAAGCGGTCCTTTTTTTCGGAATACGCCGCAGCATGATACCGCCACTATCCCTATCCGTCATCCTGAGCGAAGCAAAATGACCAAAGGTCATTTGCGAAGTCGAAGGAGCTATAAGCGATTTGAGATGATCTCACTACGGTTTATGCTCATTAATTGTTTATCTTAGATGAAGTTACTTACTGTTTAGCGCCTCATGCCGGCGGGGCAGTCACTTTGGCACGCC
>CAYPKQ010000172.1:0-5457 GCA_964411355.1 uncultured Lachnospiraceae bacterium | reverse complement strand
GTGAGAAATGTTCACACCCTTGAAAGCTGGACATTTGCATATAACTATCTTATTGCAAATGCCGTTATAAACGAAAATGTTGCAAAAATCGGAAGTTCCGTGTTTTCGGATAATACCAATCTTGCCAATATTTATGGAGTTCCCGGTTCATTTGCCGAGGAATTTGCAAATAAAAACGGACTCAGCTTTTTTGATATGGTAAGCGAAACACCAAAGCCGATAAAATGCACCCCGCCCGAAACTACTGCCGACACTGCTGATACCACCGATGTGATTTCCGGAAGTTTCTCCGAAACGGCATCTGTAACTGTACCGGATCAAGAGACGGAAGCTCCCGAAACCAATAAATACGGTGTCAAATTTGTCAAGAGTGACAGTATTACGGAAGAGGTAACAGAAGAATCATCCTTCCCGATAATTCCGATTGCAGTCTCTGCCGCTGCGGTAATAATCATCGCCTTTGCTTTGCTGTTTATTTTAAAGAAAAACAAAAAGTATTGAGTTCACTTCAAACAGTAATTTATCTGCCTTCCCCTTCTCTGCAAGAGAAGGCTTAGTGACTCACCGATAAATTACTGTTTATTTAACAAAAAATAAGGGCACTGCCCAAAATGAAAGGATAAAAAACATGAAAAACACATTGAGACTTTGTCTTGCGCTTGTTCTCATTATTTCATCACTTTTCGTTTTTGGAATAATGGCAATGGCAGAGACAGACACGGTTACGGTTGTAAACACCGGCAACCTGGGAACGAAAATCGACTATGATACCGAAACCAAAACCATGACCTTTACCTATGTCGGTGACACAAGCGGATGGTATGAGCTTATGCCGGCTGTTGCAACCACCTCTGACGGTACAAACATGGTATATGTTTATGATACCGATGTTCAAAGTTTTATCGACCAATACAGAGATGAGGTTGAGCATGTTGAAATGGGCTTTTTCAAAAAAATTCAGCTCATTGACATGTATAAAAACGGTACAGGTGAGCTTGTTGGATGTGCTAAACTCTTTCAGGGAATGACCTCTCTTAAAAGCATCCATTTTGCGGCAAATCAGAGAATCACAATAGGTCAAGGAGCTGCGCTTGAGAGCGGCGGAGTTTTTGCAGACTGTCCGCTTCTTACAACCGTTTGGTTCGGTGACGATGCAAACAAAATTGAGGGCTGCGTAAACTTTACGGGCAGTGATACAGTAAATGATGATAACTATAAAGACAGAAACAATCTTGCGAAAAATCTTTTCAGAAACTGTGTTTCGCTCGAAAGCGTTATCTATACAGCCAATCCTTATGAATTCACTATTCTTTCTACCACCTTTGATGGCTGTGCAAGCCTCAAAGAGGTTACAATCGGTTCTAATATTACGACCATTGCCGATGATGCCTTTATAAATACAGGTGTACTCATCATCAATGCTCCCGAGGGATCAACTGCCGCAGGCATAACACTCCCTTCGCTTCTTGAAAGAATTGAGGCATTTAAAACAGCAGGAAACGAGCCTGCAAACGAGGGCTACTGCGGCGTTACACAAACTGTTGACGGAGTTCTCAGCTCATATGACTCAAATGTCAAATGGGAGATTTTCAATCTCGGCACATCTGCCGCGCCCTATTATACCATATATTTTTACATTGACAGCACCTCATCAAATACAGCAAGCACAGTTATTACTTCCTTTGCCAATATTGCTTATGCTGATGCAGGCTCGGCAAAGGACAGATATGTTTCAAGCAACGGATATGTTTCGGGCGGTTGGGCATCGGATTACGGAAGCGGAAAATATCACCGTTGGCACAGCGAAACCATTCCCGCAACCTCAATTTCCGCTATCGTTATCGGTGAAAATATTACAAAACTGACCTATAACAGAGGAACATTTTCAGGAATGACGGGAGTAGAGGTGGTTGAATGCCCAAAAACATTTAACGAAATGCAGGGAGCGCAGTTTAAGGGCTGCTCGAGCCTTGAAACTCTCTATACGAGAGGCGTGAATACTCCCGAGATCGGCACATTGAATTTCGGCAATTTTTCAACCCTTCCCATCGGCTTTACATATGATAAGGCAAACTACGGCTTTGCAGGTCTAAAATCTGTTAAGCGTTACATATTCATGTCTTCATACAAGGCAGCTAATATCACAGCAAATCCCGGTTCATGCGTCTTCTATGATAACGAAAGCCTCATTTCCATCACTCTTCCCGAGGGCGTTACTGCAGTTAGCACTGAGATGTTTGCAAATTGCACTTCTCTTAAAGAGGTGACCCTTCCCTCGACTGTTACGACAGTTGCTGCCAAGAGCTTTTCAAATTGTGCAGTTCTCGAAAAGGTAACTTTTACAGACGGAAATGGTGTTACTATTGCTGCAGATTCAACAGCCACTGCCGCAACAGGTAAGCCCGGTGCAACGGCTGATCTCAGCACAAACGCATTCAGAAATTGTACCGCTCTTCACACTATTATGGCACCCTATGGCTCCGATGCTTGGGAATTTGCCTATGAGCACGGCTTCAGCTCCGAGCATATGTATGTTTCCGCTGTCAACCATTTCGGAAGATACATAATTGACCCCACAACACATCATTTCTCTATCACGGATACAGGCTATAGCCCATCTACTACATGGCGTCAGTATGACGAGGACGAGGCGGCACTTCTTGCTTTCCTTGAGCCTTACAGAGCAGAGGTTCTTACCGCTTCTGTGGCAAAATTCGGAAAGGTGGTGACACAGGCGGGGGCAAAGAGCATCTTTGAGGACATGGTAAACCTCACCGAGGTTCAGTTTGCCGCAAATCAGAGATTTGCATCTGCGGGAAGCCTTGATAACAAGGAAGAAAATCAGCACGGCCTCTTCAAGGGCTGTTCTTCTCTCAAAACCGTTTGGCTCGGAGATATTTCCTTGAAAAAGGAAAATGTTATTGACCTGAGCAAAATTAATATCGCATCTCCGGATCAGGACAACTGCGCAAATCTTCTCTATTATATGTTCAATGGCTGCTCTTCGATAGAAGAGGTCATTCTCCCCGAGCTCACATCTTATTATAAGAGTGAAACACTAAGAAAACCGAGAATTTGGGCAAGCACATTTGTCGGATGCAGCCTCCTTGAAAAGCTCAATATTCCCGAGGGTATGGCAATTATTGATAACGGTGCATTTAAGGATTGCACAGCACTTGAAGTTGTTGAGTTTTTTGCACCTGCATCACTTATTACTGCTTCGACCTTCACCGGAACAAACAACGATCTTGTTTTGAAGGTTCAGAGCTATGAAACGGCAAACACAATTAACGGTACTCTCATCGGTGCGGGCATTTCTCAAGGCTCAGTGCGTGCATTTTATAAAAACGGAATAAGCATCGACGGTTATCAAGTAAGAGAAACGAGCTATAACGGTCTGCGCACGGTCTTCAGTATCAATGAAAATGCATTTGCGGGATATGAACTGGTCGAATGCGGAACGCTTACTGCGACTGCCGCAAAATGGAACAATTATTCCGAGACTTTTGGAGAAGATAACTCGGTTCTTATTTATGATGGAACAGAATACGTAACAGCAGACACAAAAATCATAAAAACACCCATTTACAGCGGTGGTGAATATGTAGGCAACCACATAAAAACGGATAACGGAGCGATATTCACAGTAACTGTTATCAAATTTGCTGACGAATCGCAGTACAAGGCAGAACTTATCAGCTGCGGATACGAGATCTGGAAGCAGGGAGACGAATATTTCGTCTATTACACAAGAGAAGAGGACGTAGATTACAAGACAATTTCGCTCTACAAAACCACTCTCGGAATGCTCTCCGGCAGAGCCATTGAGCTTTCGGTAGGAAACAATCCCGTATATAACACCCTTATGGAATGTCAAAAGGAAGAATTTACACCTCAGGAGGGGATTAAGGGTTATTTCTTTGTCGATCCCATTGATTCTTCTAAAAAGCATGCCCTTTATATAACCGAGGGCGAAAATGAGATAATACTCGAAAATATCGGCTTCGAGCTTTCCGAAAAACCCAATATTTCGGGTATGATATTTGGCAAGAATGTCAAATTTGATCTTCCTCTCATTGAGGATGAATATTGGCAGGCAGAGCTTGATGCGCAGCTTGCAAAGATTCCCGAGGGTAAGTCCTTTATCGCTTTTACAGACTTCCATTTCGAGCTTGATGGCACGAGAAACACAAGAAAAGCCACAGAGCTTATGAAGTATGTTAAGACTATCACGGGCATAAAAAATATTGTAAATCTTGGCGATACCTACACGGGCGAGCCTACCATTGCTGAAAGCAAGGAGATTTTCGATATTTCAGTCAGTGAATACTTCTATGATGTTTTCGGCACAGACGGACTTTATGCAGTTGGCAATCATGAATCTAATATAACCACATGGGGCGGTCTTAAAGCGGACGGCACAGACGGAAAATATGCCTATGAGGTCCTTCTTCCCGATACGGACATTTATAATGGAACGGTTGCAAATCTCTATGGCAAGGAAGGTTTTGTTTTCGATACTTCACTTACCGAGCTTGCGGAAAGCGGAAAGATCAGCTTCAGTGCGGTAGGACCTTACAGCGCGGAGCAGATGAAGGAAGAATATATTGCTTGGGCAAAGCTGCATTATTACTATGACGACGCCGAAAACGGAATAAGATATATAGTCTATAACAGCGGCAACTGCGGACTCACCGAAAAATACACCTTTGAAAGTAATCTTTGGAACAGTATTTACGGAACTCAGTATGATTTCATCGCAAATGCGCTGATGACCACGCCTGCCGGATATGACATAGTCCTTTGCGGTCATATGCTTGGTTCAAGCGAGTATAATGACAATGGCAATACCAGGGATGTAAGCATTTTCAAGCTCCTTTCTGCATTCAAGAGCAAGAAAAACGATTTTTCCATTACCCTTTCTTCCGGCTATGGAAATGACAACATGGCGGCAGTTGTAGGAGACCATAAAAAGAGCTATGATTTCAGCGAAACACCCTTTAACGGAACTATATTCACCATCGGCGGTCACTGGCATGCAGATTTTTCATGCGTTTACGGAACGAACTCCGAGGGCGTATATCAGAGCAATCTGCGCTATACCGAGGGGGACGAAACGGCAGATGATGCTATTTTCTGGATAGGTCTTAATAATGACTGTCTTGAAGATCCTCAAAGCTATGAAGTCCCGCCCACAGCGGTTGTAACTATGACAAAGGGCACCGACACCGAAAACTGCTTTAATGTCATTACCATCACTGATGAGGGCGACATCGTGGTAACACGCTTCGGCGCAGGCGACGACAGACACTTTATTTACAATTAAAAATATCAGAGTGGCTGAATCATTTGCTTTCAAAAAGCTTTTGATTCAGCCCTGCTTTATTTGACAAAATATCCGATAAACAGTAATTTATCGAACTGTAGGATACCGATTAAAAATGAGCTGATCTGTAG
>CAYPKQ010000171.1:0-5496 GCA_964411355.1 uncultured Lachnospiraceae bacterium | reverse complement strand
ACGTGCCGGACTCAAAATCCGGTCCTGGCGACAGGGTGCGGGTTCGACCCCCGCCACCGGCACCAACCGACAAGGTCGCCACTCAAATATCGGGTGGCGACAGCAAAAATCCGAACCTTATCACACGACGGTGGGGTTCGGATTTTTTATTCGCTGTGCATAAAAGGGCTATCTCGCAAGAGATACCCCTTTTTCTATATGGCAGCACGCCCGGAAAAATCAGGGTGTGCATTTTTTGATTTGCCGATCAGAACGGTCAAATCATTTGATGATCATGTCGATATAATCAAGTATAATGTAACCGCTGTTTGCGAGCAGGGATTTTGCTGCATTCATTACTTCCTCGGAAGCTTCGGTAGCAGATTTGACAAATGCAAGATATTCACCCTCACCGTTGTTTACAAGTGTGAGCGTTACACCTTCAAAGCTTTCGAGGGCGGTTTCCTTATATTCCGCAATGTCCGCACCGAGGAGAAGTGTACTCCAGACAGCCGCTGTGTCAACAGATTCATCTCTTATACCGCTATCTGCATTTGCATACATATCATATGTGACTTTAAAGAGGTTCGATGTTTTGTATTCCTCATCAACATCGCCATAATCGGCATAGCTGATATAATCGTTTCCGTCAGCATCAACATAAACCGAATATGCTCTTACATAAACATCATAAAAAGCATTTACTTCACTAAAGTTTGTAACTGTTCCCGCAAAATATGTGGTTTCGTCTGTGCTTATTGAAAGTATCTTTGCACATATGCCGCCCTTTTCGCTGTTGTAAACCGCAATCTGACTTATCTTATCACCCGATACATATTCACCGCTTTCGCTCTTTGAAATAACAGCCGATGCCATGTTTGCCGCAGAGCTGACAAGCAGACCGTATTCACGGAGCGTATATCCTGCCTTTTCCATTGCAGCCTTGCCTATATTATCAAAGGAATAGATATAACGAAGACCGTTATATTTCTCTGTTCTTATAGCAATGCCTTCAGCCGATATCGAGCCGAATTTGAACGCCTCGGCTTCTGTCTCTCCGCCTGCAAGAGAATCGTTGATAGCCTTTACCTGCGCACTATCATGGCAGAAAATTACAGTGCTTGCTCCGTTAAATGCAGTTGGATCAACTGTTACAGAAGTATTCTCGATAATAATATTTTTTAGAGCAGTACAGTTTTCAAAAGCATTCGCATTTATTGAAGCTACAGTTGCGGGCAATTTTATGCTCTCCAGATTTGTGCATCCGGAAAAAGCACTTTGTGATATTTTATTGAAGCCGTAGTCCTCGGGAATGATCACGGATTTGATATTTGTACAACCCGTAAAGCCTCTAACAAGGATATTGTTGTTATGCTGATAATTCTCAATTCCTGTGAAATTAACACAACCGTCTATCTTGTTTTCATCCCCGCCAAACCAAACTGTTGTAAGTTCGCTGCAACCGTTGAACATGTATCCGTAACCGGATTGGATAAAAATCCGCTGACCTTCAGCAAAATGAACGGTTTGAAGCTTGCTGAAGCCACTGAAGAATGCACTGTCCCATTGTTGATAAATCGAGCCGAACTTTTTGATTTCAATGTGTTCACACACATTTTTATAACGAAGCATGAAATCATAAACACTTGTGTCTCTAATAGTACCATCATCTGATTTGTATATGGGAGTTAATACATTCCATCCTGTTGCGGTATTAATAAAGGTCATGGTATTGTTTGAAGTATCATATTCAACACGCACGCAAGCTCCTGAAATTGTACATTCAAAGCTGTCAACATCATCACGGTAGCCGTTTTTCATTGTAAGTCCGTTTCCGCTTTGGTCGGGTATATTATTAAGAACGCTTGCACCTTCATAAAAGACAGAAAGGTCATAATATGCCATTGGATCGCCCGTGCCGGGGGTCACAGCATCTACCGCTATTTCCTCGGCGGTACGAATATCAGCATAAAGTACTACATTTTTGATTCTTCCCTTGAAATACTGTGCATTGCCGCTTCTGAGGTCTCCGCCGAGAGCAAGAGGGTCTCCAAAGGTGATGTCTGTAGGAATATTTGCGTCAAGTGTTTGCTTCAGCACTCCGTCGATATAACAGGAAACTGTTTTTGCATCGGGATCGTAGGTCACAGCAATATTTGTATATTTTCCGTTATACAGATTTACATTCTCGAACTTATAATCGTATTTTGTTGAGCCATTCTGTATATACAGTCTTGGAGCACCGCCAGCGGCAACCTCAAAGCTTACGCAGGACACACCGGCCGCCTCATAGTTACCGATAATAACGCCGCCTCTTGCGGAAAAATCAGCAGGGAAATAAACATCAGCCTCGTAAGTAAGAGGCAGATTTGCAAGATCCTGCTCTGTTTTGTAGATAGGAGAAGCAGTGAAATCCATTCCTGCCGCCTCCTCGGGAACGCTTACAACATCAAGCTCAAAGGTGAACTGGTTGGTATCAAGCAGGTATTGCTCGCGTATGGTGGAATAGTATTCCACCTGAACGGTCTTGCCGTTCTCGGAGAAATAGAACATAGCAACCATTCCGGTGCATCCTTCGGACTTGTAAGCGTCGTCCACTCCCTGGGGATCGATGAGCATCTGTGTGACGATATTACCGTTATCTCCCTCTGTTTGAGTCATAACAATATTTTCACAGGGGTCATGTCCCGAAAGGACGAGGACGATGTTTTCATGATTTTTTATCAGCTTATCCCACATATGGTCGCCGTTGTTATAACCACCGGTACCCTTGGGAGGGCAAACATCGTTTTCATCGAGAGTTGTTCCGTCTCTGTAAAGATATGCATGGGTGGTTATGATAACATTGTGGTAAGGATGAGCTTCTATAACCTCGCTCGCCCAGTTCAGCACCCCGTCTGCCGCGCCGTAATCAAGGCACATAACCATATACTGAATATCTCCGACGCTGAAGGTATAATAGGTGTTCAGCATATTTCCGATCTCATATGCGCCCGAGATACTTCCTTTGTAATCCTCATAAGGAACATATTTGTTAAAGAGAGTCTTTCCGTCGTGGTTTCCTCTGACAAGAGAATAGGGAACTTTGCCGTCCATGCGCCTTATCTGCGCCATGTCGTATATCCATTCCTGTTCCTCGTTCTTCTCGGTTATGTCACCAAGACCCATGACAAACTGAATGTTTTTTGATTCAACATTATCAAGAATATAATCATATATCTTGTCAAAATTTTCTTGTGCATAATAGGAAATTATCTGCGTGTCTCCCACAACTGCCATTGAATACGAGTAATCCTCAACAGGCTCTTTTTCCGTAAACCATCTTGCAGTGCGCACGGCATCATGACCGTTTCCACTCTTGTCGATAGCGACAGAGGACTTTACTCCGTCGGAAAAATCATAAAAGAGCATGGGATCATCTACACCGGGTGTTGCATAGTCTGTCTTTATCTCATCTGCGGTGCGTATGTCCTCATAAAGTACAAGAGAAGAAAGCTGCCCTCTGAAATACTGTCCTTCGCCGCCGCGCATATCTCGACCAAGTCCGAAGCTTCCGTTAAAGGTAAGCTCTGAAGGACCCGACCAGTTCAGGTGAGAATCCGCAAGCTCGCCGTTTATATAGCAGTAAAGGCTTATGCGATTGTTTACGAGCTCTATGGTAACGGCAATATGGGTAGGCTCGCCGTTATAAATGTTGACCTCGCTGAAAATGTGGTTGTAATCTGTTCCGTCAGCGTCAACGATGTAAACTCTCGGATGACCGTTTGAATATATCTCAAAATTCAAGCCGCCCGCGGTGGGGTAGTTGCCGAAGATAACACCGCCTCGTGTTGAGGAATCAAAATCCTCGGGGAAAAATACGGTTGCTTCGAGAGTGAGTGAGACCGCAGGCGTTTTTGCGGTGGTGTAAGCCTCGTCTCCGCTGAAGCTGATGCCGACAAACTCATCGGAAGCCGTGGCAAGCAACGCACCGACAGCCAATAAGCAGGTCAAAAATGCAACAAAAAGCAAAAATTTGTTTTGATTTTTCATTTTTTTCTTCTTCCTCCTTGAAAAAATTGATTTTTCATAATGATGATAATACTTTTTTTCACAAAAAGCATTGCTTTTTGTTGACTGTTTGTGGTATAATGAAGAAAAATCGGTATTAAGGAGCAAATTATGTATTGTAATCCCGTGAGAGGAAACCTTAAGGATCTCAATCCCATTGAATTCGGTCATGATCAAGTCCGACGCGGAAGCTCAACAGGTCCGAAGAAATACAAATATGCAATAGTGCATTTTGTGAAAAGCGGATACGGAACTCTTGTGAGGGACGGGAAAAAATACCGTATAGGTCCGGGAGATGCCTTTGTTACGGTCCCGGGAGAGGTTTATTTGTGGTATGCTGACGAGGAAGACCCTTGGTGCTATGCATGGATAAATTTTGACGGAGAGCTTTGCCGCGATTTTTCCGAAGTTGAGCCTACTATAAGCTATGGCTCGGATGAGCACTACGAAAGAATAAGAGCAATTCAAAGAGCCTCTTATCCAAAACAGAAGATCGCACGACTTACGGCAATGCTCTTTGAGCTTTATTCGGATATGGTGTGCGAGCCTAAAAATGAAGCAAGCAACTATACAAAGGCGGCAAAGGATTTTATTGAGCAAAATTATATGTATAAAATTGGCTCAACAGAGATAGCAAACAGCCTGAACATCGACCGAACATATCTTTTCAAGGTGTTTAAGAAGAATACGGGCATGAATGTGAGAGATTATATTATCTCGGTCAGAATGAAAAATGCGGCACATCTTCTTGAAAGCGGAAAAAATGTTACCGAGGCGGCCTTTCTCTGCGGATTTTCAAGCCAAGCTAATTTCACAAAGATATTTAATAAATTTTTCGGTATGTCACCGAGAAAATATAAAAAGATCAATACCGAAGCATGATCTGAAACGGGAGGTATATATGGAAAGAAAACCTATTTCGGTAAATTTTGATGAGATACCCGAAATTTTTCATTCCTATCTTGTGGGTGCAACCGTTTATGACAGCAGCTGTTCGTCCGAAGCGAGGGTATATTATATAGACAAGGATGACGGATATTTTCTCAAAAAAGCACCCAAGTGGTCGATGGAGAAAGAGGCTGCAATGGCTGAATTTTTTCACTCGAAGGGGCTTACGTCAAAGGTCATCAGATATATTTCTCTCAAAGAGGATTGGTATTTGACCGAAAGAGTGAAGGGAGAGGACGGAACGGCAAAAATGTATCTTGACGAGCCCGAAAGGCTTTGCGATGCTTTTGCTCTTGCACTTCGGTCTCTTCACGAAACAAGCGGAGAGGGATGCCCGATACCGGACAGAACTGCGGATTATATCGCTTCTGCCGAGCGAGGTTACAAAAAGGGACTTTTTGACACAAGCATTTTCCCCGGGATGGAATTTAAAAGTGCCGATGCGGCATGGCGTTTTTTCGAGGAAAACGCAAAATATTTAAAGAATGACACTCTGATCCATGGGGATTATTGTCTGCC
>CAYPKQ010000170.1:0-5538 GCA_964411355.1 uncultured Lachnospiraceae bacterium | reverse complement strand
AGTCAGTGACAACAGATTTACAGTCTGCCCCCTTTGGCCGCTCGGGAAATCCCCCGTTTTGGAGCTGGTGATCGGAGTCGAACCAACAACCTGCTGATTACAAATCAGCTGCTCTGCCATTGAGCCACACCAGCATAATTTTTTACCGCATTCCAGCGGAACGGTATATATTATACCACCTCCTTCTCCTTTTGTCAAGCCTTTTTTGCAAAAAAATAAAAAATTTTTTTATTTTATCAAATTCCGCCTGTAAATTGAAACAAAATAGTAAATTATTCGTCAAAAATATTGAATATGTAAAGGTTTTGAAGTAAAATATTAAAGGAAACGGAGGTGTTATTATGGAAAATTTGGAAAATAAAGATAAAAACGGAGCTTTCAAAACAATAGGCAAGATCGCACTGCGTTCTCTTATTATTTTTCTCATAACTCTCATTCTGCTTCTCTCCGCTCTTTATACTGCAATGTTCGTTATTGTAAACGGTCCTTCTCCAAGCGTCGGAAAGCTTTTCATTCTTTCGCTGAAGGAGACAAGCGCCGGTGGATTTCTTGCTCACTGGTTTATGAGCGATGATGAAATTGAGGCTCTCCTTGCGGAAAAGGCAACCGAGGAAAGTTCGGAGATAAATACAGCCCTTATCAAGCTGCCCGAAAAAACACATGAAGATGATAATACTCCCGATACAGACTCTACAAACGGCGGCGATACCGATGAGAATATCAAAAACGAAAATGAGCGGCTGTGCGGAATCGAGGTTCACGATGTTTCGGGCGGTACTTATAACGGAAAAATGATCGTTGTAAAAGACCCGACGCGCGTTTTTGTAGGTGTTCCCGATAGATACGGCGAGGACGCAAAGGGACTTTCACTTTCTGCCATGATAGATAAATACGGTGCGATAGGCGGCACAAATGCAGGCGGCTTTATTGACCCGGGCGGCTCGGGAACGGGCGGAATTCCGGAAGGCATAGTCATAAGCGAGGGCAAGCTCCTCTGGGGCGAGCTGAACAGCGCTTACAGTCTTGCGGGGCTTGACGAGGACGGTATTCTTTATGTTGGAAAAATGACGGGGGCACGAGCCATGGAGCTTGGACTTCGCTATGCGGTGAGCTACGGTCCTGCTCTTATAATCAACGGAGAGCCCTGCAATGCAAACCGCTCCCTTGGCGGAGGAATAAATCCCAGAACCGCCATCGGACAGCGAGAGGACGGGGCCATTCTGCTTCTTGTGGTCAACGGCAGACAGATAGACAGCCTCGGCGCAACTCTTGACGATCTTATTGAGGTCATGCTGTCCTTCGGAGCTGTCAACGCCAGCAATCTTGACGGCGGCTCATCGTCTCTTATGAAGCTTGACGGTGAATATCTCAATACAAGCTCATACATTCTCGGCGGAGAGCGCATGCTCGCTTCAACAATTTTGATAGATTAAAATGAAAAAACATCGTCCGGTTTCCGAGAACGCTGTCAAGAAAAGTTTTGGTCAGGCAAAGTTTCGCTCAAGCTTTTTTAAGTTTGTGGAAGCCAGCGCCACTGCGCTTGATCAGTGCGACCTTTTGAAACAGGTCGATCAAAACTTTAAAACGGCGTTCGACCTCTCGCGCAGATAAATTACGGATAAAACACAAAACGAAGCCTATTGACACGGCTTCGTTTTGTTTTATTTTTTAGTTTTTAAGGCTGTGTATAGGTGCGGGGATTCTTCCGCCTCTTGCGATAAATTTTGCGGGAGATGCGCCATTCACCGGCATAATGGGTGCATAGCCAAGAAGTCCGCCAAAATCAACGCTCTCGCCAACTCCCTTGCCATAAACGGGAATAACTCTCACTGCAGTTGTCTTGGTATTGGCAACACCGATGGAGATTTCGTCCGCAATGATTCCGCATATAACATCCTCGCTCGTATCGCCGGGGATTGCGATCATATCAAGTCCAACAGAGCAGACAGCCGTCATTGCTTCAAGCTTTTCAAGTGTAAGAGCACCCTCCTCAACTGCGTGTATCATTCCCGCATCCTCAGAAACGGGAATAAATGCGCCCGAAAGACCGCCAACATGGCTGGATGCCATAACTCCGCCCTTCTTTACCGCATCATTGAGCATCGCAAGTGCCGCAGTTGTACCGTGAGAACCGCAGATGGTAAGTCCCATATTCTCAAGAATATGAGCAACGCTGTCTCCGATTGCGGGAGTGGGAGCAAGAGAAAGATCGATGATACCAAATGGTGTATCAAGTCTCTTTGCCGCCTCGTGCGCCACAAGCTGACCGACTCTCGTTATCTTGAATGCGGTTTTCTTAATAATATCCGCAAGCTCGCTAAGGTCGCAGTCGCCCGCTCTCTGAATTGCAGAGCTGACAACGCCGGGACCCGAAACGCCCACATTTATAACGCAGTCCGGCTCACCGATTCCATGGAAAGCGCCCGCCATAAAGGGGTTATCTTCGGGCACGTTTGCAAAGACGACCAGCTTTGCACAACCGATGGAGCGGTCGTCTCTTGTGAGATAAGCCGCGCGCTTTATAGTTTTACCCATAAGGGCAATGGCGTCCATATTTATACCGGCCTTTGTGGAAGCAACATTCACAGAGGAGCAAACGAGATTTGTCTCAGCAAGTGCTTCGGGGATAACGGAGATGAGATTTTCTGCGCCTACCGTCATTCCTTTGTGAACAAGAGCACCAAAGCCGCCGATAAAGTTGATTCCGAGATTTTGCGCCGCACTCTCAAGTGTCTTTGCAACCTTGATATAGCCCTCTGGAGAGATAGAGCCGCCAACAAGTGAAATGGGGGTTACCGAAACTCTCTTGTTCACTATCGGAATTCCGTATTCCTTTTCGATATCGCAGCCTGTCTTTACCAGATTTTCTGCTTTTTTCGTTATCTTATCGTAAATTTTTTCGCAAAGGCGATCTTCATCCTCGCTTACGCAATCAAGAAGAGAAATGCCCATGGTTATTGTTCTGATATCGAGATTTTCCTCTCGTATCATATTTATGGTTTCAAGAATATCAGATGTATTAAGCATTTTGAATTTTTACCCCTTATATCAGATGTGATGCATGGTGTTGAATATGTCCTCGTGCATTGCATGGATGGCAAGACCATTTTTCTTGCCCAGCCCTTCAAGAACATCAACGAAATCCGCAAAGGGAACCTTAAGGGAGGTAAGGTCTGCAAGCATTATCATTGCGAAATATTCGCTGAGAACGCTCTGTGTTATATCAAGGATATTTGCTCCGTTTTCTGCACAAACTGCGCTGACCTTTGCTATGATACCCATGGTATCCTTTCCCGTTACCGTAATTACTGCCTTCATTTTGAGCCTCCATAGTTTATAAAATATATCTCTTATATTTTACAACATATTTTGCGATTTTTCAATAGATTTGTTAAAAATAAAACAAAAAGTCGGTAAAAATCCTAAACTGTCCTCAAAATACATAGTTTTTATAAAAAATGTCACTTTTGTATATTGACTTTTCATTTTTTTGAGTGTAAAATGTATTTTGTAATATAATAAATTCGAGAGGTAAAGAGGATGAGTGAATTTTCGACCTATGAATATGTTGTTGCGCAGAAAAGCGAAGGCAAATGGAAGCTGAAAAAGCTGGGAATGATTTTTCTTTATATTGTTTTCGTTATCGCTTGGTTCATTTTCGGCTTCGTGAGCAAATTGTTCCCGCTTCTTGCCCTTATTCCCGTAACCCTTTGGATGCTTGTCTTTTTCACATGGCGATATGTAAAGGTGGAATATGAATATTCAATGACCTCGGGCGATATGGTGATTTCCAATATCTACGGCGGCAGATCAAGAAAGAAGGTTGTTGAATTCAAGATAAAGGAATGTTCCCTTATTGCGCCCTTCTCTACCCATGATTTTAAGGTAAAGGACTATGAGCCTGAAAGAGTATTCAATGCACTTTCCTCAGAAAAGGCAGAGGACGCCTATTTTGCTCTTTTTGAGATGGACGGCAAAAAATGCGCAGCATATTTCGAAGCAACGGAAAAGGCACTTAAGATATGCAAATATTATAATTCTTCGGCAACTGTTGTAAGTAAGGTAAAGATTTGATTTTCGGAGATAATGATTAAGATGCAAAAGATAAAAAAACTGTTTGAATATTTGGTAATAGCCCTGCTTGCGGTGGTGATGTCTCTCACTTATGAGATCTTCATATTTGAAAACTCTTTTGCTCCCGCAGGCATTAACGGAATTGCCACCATGGTTCAGTACCTCTTCGATTTCAGCGTCGGTTATATGTCTCTTATCATCAATATTCCTCTTGTCATCATTGCTCTTTTTCTTGTCAAGGGCGATTTTGCGCTGAAAAGCGGACTTTTTACAATATCCTTTTCGGGTGCGCTTATTCTTTTTGACCATATCGACCTTTCAGCCTTTGTTTACCATACCGAAAATGGCACAAGCACAATTCTTGCCCCTGCGGCGGCCGGTGTTATCGTCGGTGCGATCTACGGTATTTGTATAAGGCTCGGAGGTTCAACGGGCGGAACAGACATAATTGCGGCAATAATTCAAACAAAAAAGCCTCATATCAGTCTTGTTTGGATAATTTTCACCCTCAATGCCTCGGTTGCTGTGCTTTCATATTTTGTTTACGGCTTCAATGCAGAACCGGTAATCCTTTGCATTGTGTATTGCTTCCTCACAAGCACCGTCAGCGATAAGATGCTAAAGGGTATCAAGGAGGCAATAAAATTTGAGGTCATAACCGATAATGCAGAAGAGCTTTCTGCTCGTCTTATGCGGGAGCTTCGCCATGGAGTTACGGTTATAAACGCCGAGGGAATGTACTCGCATAAGGGAAAGCAGATCATTTTATGCGTCATCAATAAACACCAGATCGTCCATTTTCAGAGAATAGTTAAAGAATATCCGGGCACATTTGCTTATGTTACAAGCGTAAACGAAACCGTTGGAAATTTCAAAAAAATTACATAAATACCCACAAATAAGGAGAAAAAATGAAAATAGCACTTATTGCCCATGACAAAAAGAAAAATGAAATAATTGAGCTTGCAAAGAAATATAAGGATGTTCTTTCGAGCCACGAGCTTTACGCAACGGGAACAACCGGCACCCTCATAATGGGTGAAACAGGACTTCCCATTCATAGAATGAAGAGCGGTCCTCTTGGCGGCGACCAGCAGATAGGCGCAATGCTTGCCTGCGGCGAGATAGACCTTATCATCTTCCTTCGCGACCCGCTTACGGCACAGCCCCACGAGCCTGATGTTTCCGCGCTTCTTCGTCTGGGAGATGTTCAGAGCATCCCCCTTGCAACCAATGCAAACAGCGCAACAATTATGCTCGAAGCTTTGAAAAACAAAATTTATTTTAACTGAAAAAAAAGGGGCTGAGTCACTTAGCCTCTTTCGTTTTAACATCAATTTTTTTGAGCACCGCTAAACAGTAATTTATGAAGGGGGAGTTTCGCCACTGCGGTGGTGAGGAGTGCCCGTGCGCTCCACCGCACAAGCTTTTAAAAAAGCTTGACCAAAACTTTTAAAAACAAAA
>CAYPKQ010000169.1:0-5567 GCA_964411355.1 uncultured Lachnospiraceae bacterium | reverse complement strand
CGCCCTCGCGAATACGCATTGTGCGGCGGATCGCCTTGGGGATTACGACACATCCGAGATCGTCAATTCTTCTAACTATTCATGTAGCTTTCAAATAATAAATCTCCATATTTTACAGATTTGTACTGTTAGCAAATGCAAAAGAGGATTAGATTTTTTATTAGTGTTTTAGATGACCTGTAGCATTGAATTTATTGCCTATTTTTAAACAGTTGTGTTTTCTTTTGAATATCTGCTGGGGGAAATTCCGCAAATTTTTTTAAATACTCTTGAAAAATAAAACACATCCGAAAACCCTACTCTGTTCGCTGTCTCTGAAACAGAATATCCTCCGGCGAGAAACATTTTTGCGTGTTCTACTCTTATTGTATTTCTATAAGATAAAGGCGACATACCAAAACATTTTTTAAAAAGCTTTTCGAGGTTGGAAACGCTGGTTGATGATATCTTTGCAAGCTCTTCAACCGATGAGTCAAGTCGATAAGATTCGTTCAGGTAATTTATAGTTTTTTCGATTTTTTTGATTTCATAATCGATCCTTTTGGCGTATTTTTCTTGATCAATCATACCGATGATTTTAATAATCTCACTTGAACAAAGCAATTTATAAGCATGATCGTGTGCAGCATAAATTTCATAGATTTTTTTAAAAATGGGCAAATATTTAAGAGCGTTTATTCTATTGATTACATGTCCGCGCGTCCAAATCGGATAAGGGCCATCATCTTTAAAAAAATTAAAGTCAATCTGATAAAATTCCGTATGAGACGAGCGGGAAAAATTAGTATATGAAGCGCCAAAAGGTATATATACAAGTTCTCCTTCGGAGGCTTCTAAGATATAGTCACCAAAGTCAAATTTGTGACCACCTTTGATATAATAAACCAAAGTGTGAGAATCCCGATTTTTCACTGTGTATGTATTAGTCGGATTATAGCGATAAAAAATCCTGGTAAATTCAAATTCTATCTTGCTTGATGAGTTTGTCATATTACTCGCCTCCCTTCGATAAATTATATCATTTTTTTTATTAACGGTCAATAGAAAATTCCGATTTAGTACAAAAATAATGCAGTTTTATTAATTGTTATAAGACGAAAACAATGTTATAATAAAAGGGATATAATTGTTTAGGTTATACGGCAATTATTCAGTGAAAAAAGATAAAAGTAAGGGAGACTTTATGAACTGCAGTAGCATAATTGAAGAAATAGGAATTCTGCCCGTTATAAACATCACGGAGACAGAACTTGCGAAGCCACTTGCAAAGGTGCTGCTCGAAGAAGGAATTTCAACCATCGAGGTTACATTGCGATCTGAATGTTCTCTTGAAGCAATTGCGGAAATCAAAAAGAATTATCCGAATATGCTTGTGGGAGCCGGAACAGTGCTTGACATAAAGACGGTTGAAAAAGCTCTTAAAGCCGGAGCCGATTACATAGTGACACCGGGATTTGATGAGGAAACAGTTAATTATTGTCTTGAAAAAAAAGTTGAGATTTTTCCGGGCTGTTCAAGCGCAAGTGAGATACAAAAAGCATATAATATGGGGCTCAGAGTATTAAAATTCTTCCCGGCAGAGCTTAATGGCGGCGTTGATGCGATAAAGCTTTTATCAGGACCTTTCAAGGGAGTTAAGTTTGTTCCAACAGGCGGAATAAATTTCACTAACCTCGAAAAATATTTAAGCTGCGGAGCAGTTGCTGCTTGCGGAGGTAGTTTTATGGCTACGGCAGACCAACTGAAAAACAGGGATTTTGACGGAATTCGGGCTGCTTGCAAAAAAGCTATGGATATCTCACTTGGGTTCGAGCTTGCTCATGTGGGCATTAATCACGATAGTGAAGCAGAGGCAAACACAACTGCAGCCATGCTTGGAAGACTTTTTCGTATGCCGGTCAAAGTTGGCAATTCGTCAACCTTTGCGGGCGACGCAGCAGAATGCATGAAAACAAATTTTTACGGCACTAAAGGTCATATAGGATTTAAAACCCGTTCATCGTTGCGAGCACTTGCATGGTTTAAAAATCAAGGTTATGAAATAATTGAGGAAAGCATCAAACTGAAGCCAAACGGTAATATTTTAGCTGCATATCTCAAAGACGAAATCGGTGGATTTGCAGTACATATTGTAGAGAAATAAAGAGGAATGGGATTATGAAAAAAGTAGTGGGATTTGGAGATTATTTATTGAGACTTAATCCGATTGGGTATCTCAAATTTATTCAGTCACCAAGCTGGGAAGCAAACTTTACAGGCGCCGAGGCAAATGTTTGTGTATCGCTCTCAAACATGGGAGTGAAAACCGACTTTGTATGCAAGCTTCCGGAAAATGAGATCGCAAGATGTGCAATATCCGCACTTGATAAATATCGTGTTGGAACAGACTTTATTGCACGTGGCGGTGACAGAATAGGCTTATTCTATGTTGAAAAAGGTGCCTCGCAGAGACCTTCGCGTGTGATTTATGACAGAATGAATTCGTCTTTTATAAATTCAAGCAGCGATGATTACAACTGGGATGAAATATTTAAGGATGCCGGCTTTTTCCACTTTACGGGTATTACCCCGGCACTTGACCCAAATGTAGCAAATCTTTGCGTAGAGGCACTAAAAAAAGCAAAGGAGCACGGTATTACTGTAAGCTGTGATCTGAATTACAGAAAAAATTTGTGGACAACGGAACAGGCTAAGGCTACGATGGAAAAGCTTTTGAAATATGTCGATGTGCTTATTGCAAATGAAGAGGACGCAGAAAAGGTTCTCGGAATAAGTGCACCGGATACAGATGTAACTCAAGGAAAGCTCAGCAAGGACGGATATATCTATGTTGCTGATCAAATCTGCAAAAAATACGATATAAATAAAGTTGCAATAACATTAAGACAGAGCATCAGTGCTTCGGACAATAACTGGTCGGGACTTTTATATACCGAAGGTCAGGCGTACTTCTCAAAAGAATATTCGGTTCATCTTGTGGACAGAGTTGGAGGAGGAGATTCGTTCGGTGCCGGTCTTATCTATGCAATAGGACATGAATTTTCAAATCAGGATTGTATAGAATATGCGGTTGCTGCATCATGTCTCAAGCAGACCATGGAGTGGGATGTAAATCTTTCAACTGTTGACGAAATATTAACGCTTATGAAGGGAGACGGCTCAGGCAGAGTTCAAAGATAGAGGTAAGATCATGAAAAAAAACTTGATTATTGTTGATGAAAACAATTCTATTGTTGGCGAAGGTCCCATTTGGGATGTAAAAACAGATACCTTCATGTTTCTTGATATCAGAGGAAAGTGCATTATCAAAAGAACTTCAAATTCAAATGAAAAAATTGAACTTCCGGGGCAGATAGGCTGTATGGCACTCTGCGAAAACGGAGATCTGCTTGTTGCACTTGAGGATGCGGTTTACCGTATGAATAACGGAACTCTTGTTTCTGCACATCAGGATATAAAAATTAAGGGCAGGCGTTTTAATGACGGAAAGGTCGGTCCTGACGGCGCTTTTTATCTCGGAACGACCGATGATAATAAAGAAGGAGCGTTCTATAGGTTGAAGGATGGTATTCTTACCGAGCTTTTCGACGGTTGCGGATGTTCAAACGGTCTTGAATGGACAAATGACAAAAAATTTATGTATTACATCGACACTCCGAAACAGATGGTTGAGATTTTTGATTTCGATATGGAAAGCGGAGAAATTTCAAACCGCCGTAAATTCATGGATATACCAAAAAATTGGGGTGCTCCCGACGGTATGACACTTGACTCAAACGATGATCTTTGGATAGCGTTGTGGGGCGGAAATAAAGTCATTCATATTGATAAAGAAACCAAAAATATTGTTTCTGAAATTCCTGTTCCCTGCCCCAAAGCATCGTGTTGTGCTTTTGGCGGGAAGGATTTAAACGAGTTATACATAACCACCGCTGCTATGACAGATACAGAAGAATATCCAAAGGCAGGAAATACATTTAAGGTCGTTCTTGATGTAAATGGTAAACCGATAAATTATTATAGATATTAACTTGGAGATAATGATATGAAAAGTGTACTTATAACCGGTGGCGGAAAAAATTCGGGGCTGGGTATAGCAAGAAAATTTTTAAGTGAAGGCTGGTCTGTTGTTATTACAGGCAGAAAAGAAGCTGAAGTTCAGGCTGTCGCAGCAGACCTTGAAGCTGAGTTTAACATTCCGTGCTTTGGTTTTGGCTACTCACCGCTTAATGCAATAACCGATACAGATGCATTGTTTGAGAAAATAGAGAAAGCAGCGATCGAGCTTGATGCAGTGGTTTGTGTTGCAGCAGATCTTGGCAGATGGATGGCCCCGCTGACTGTAGACCCAACAGCTTGGGCAAATGTTCTGCATACTAATGTTGTAGGTTATTTTATGCCTGCAAGAGCGGCAGTACAGCAGATGCTAAAAACAGGTAAAGCAAAGGGAGCAACAATTGTATTTGTAAGTTCGATAAACTATATAACTGCTCTCCCGGAACGAAGTGCATATGTAGCAAGCAAGGGTGCTATATGTTCAATGACAAAAGCACTTGCAATTGATTTTGGAAAGTACGGTGTAAGAGTCAATTGTATTGCTCCCGGTGCAATAGTGACAGACCGCTATGACGGAATCGGAGAAGACGAAACCAAGAGAAGACTCAGTTCAATACCGCTCGGAGCTTTTTCAACCAAAGAGACAATGGGAGAAAATGTATATTTTCTTGCAAGCAAGGCATCTCATCCAATGACAGGCTCTGTTGTAATAGTTGATGGCGGTGCATCTTCAATAGTTAACGGCGCATTTTAGGAGATACGGATATGAAGATAATTTTAGGTGCAATTAAGGAATTTAACGATGACGCACTGCTTATGGCAAGACAGCTCGGCAGCGAGGGATTTCATTTCAACACACCTCCCATAGCTACAGCGGATGAAGATTTTTGGACGGTAAGAGCCCTAAAGTGGCTTAAGGAATATACCGAAAAATTCGAGTTAAAGCTTGAAATGATAGAAAATGTACCGATCCGCTTTTTAGAGGGAATAATGCTCGGAAGCCCCGATCGTGACGAAAAAATAGAGAATTATATAAAAACGGTGCGTAATATGGGAGAAGTCGGAATACCTATCCTCGGTCACCATTTCTGTCCTACATGGGCATGGCGAACAAGTATTACCGAACCCACAAGAGGCGGTGCTTTTGTATCTTCATTTGATATTGAGAAGGCAAAATCGGGCATAAATGCTTATGCAATAAGTGCTCAACATATGGCAAGATTTGGCAAGGATATACAACCGCCCACACGAGATGAGCTTTGGAAAAATTATGAGTACTTTATGAAAGCGGTTCTGCCCGAGGCAGAAAAAGCAGGAGTTAAGCTGATAATTCACCCCTCTGACCCGCCAATTGAAAGACTCGCAGGTGTTGACCGCATATTTATATCTTGTGCCGATCTTGAAAAGGCAGACAAGATGACAAACAGCGATGCATGGGGAATAAACTTCTGTATGGGAACATTTTCTCAGCTTGGCGGTGAAGAAGCTGTGCTTGAGGTAATAGAAAAATT
>CAYPKQ010000168.1:0-5596 GCA_964411355.1 uncultured Lachnospiraceae bacterium | reverse complement strand
AATGACTGTCATAAGGTACACCTTATGACAGTCATTATTTTTACATAAAATATACAACATTCCTCGACTCAGGGTGACAGATTAGAATGAGGTCGTCTCATACACCATAGTCATCCTGAGAGGAGCGAATTATCTATAAGCATTCAAAGATGACTTCATCAAAACTTACCAAAAAAATACGCACCCATTAAGAAAAACAGGGCAAAGCCATTTATCTGCGGCTCTGCCCTGTTTTTTAGAAATCTACGTGTTTATTTTTGGTAAATCTCTCGATATTGCGGTCGCTTTCCCTCTTTGCATCAGACTCACGCTTATCATAGAGCTTTTTACCTCTGCAAAGTCCAACCTCGACCTTAACGTACGAGCCGGAAAAATAAAGAGAAAGCGGAACGAGAGTAAATCCCTTCTGCCCCACAAGACCGTGGAGCTTCATTATCTCTCTTTTATGCATAAGCAGCTTTCTGTCTCGCAGAGGATTGCGGTTAAAGATATTTCCCTGCTCATAGGGACTTATATGAACGCCAACCGCAAGAAGCTCACCGTCCTTAACCTCGCAATAGGAATCCTTTAAATTCACCTGACCGGCTCTTAAGCTCTTGACCTCTGTTCCCGAAAGAACGATTCCCGCCTCATATCTTTCATCCACAAAATAATCATGGAAGGCTTTTTTATTTTGAGCGATTATTTTCTTTCCGCCCTTATCAGCCATAGGTATCACCTCTCTTCATGGCAACTGCTTCTATTTTATACCTCGGTTGCTCTGAAAAATTCAACCTGCTCTCCGCCCGGAGCAATTACAAAAGCACAGTTTATTATAATATTGGTAGGCACTGAATTTACAGGCACGCTCTTTGGCAGAATATGAGGCTTTCCGCCTGCGGCAATTGCCTTATTATAAGCTGCCTCAACATCATCCACCTTAAACGCAAGATGGATATATCTGCTGTCCTGCTCTTCCTTTCCCGTTCCGTTCGAAAAAAGTTCGATGTATTCACCATTGCCCATATCAAGCAGAGCAATGGTCTTTTCGGGACTTCCCCATTTTGCATAAAGGGTAAATCCAAGCCCCTCGGTATAAAATTTATATGACTCCTCAAAATTATTAACTGCCAAAGCCACATGGTGTATTCCGTTTACTATACTCATTTTATCAACCTCCAAAATTTACTACCAATATTTTAACAGAAAAAGGCAGATATGTCAAGTATTATCTATTATTCCGAGAAGAACTTTTCTCATAACACCGATCCGCCTCTCAAGATGCGAAAAATCTGTTTTCTCGAGATGAACAACTGTCCCGTAAATCAAAGTTTTAATAAGATACTCGATTTCTGCACGTTTTTCACCGTCATAGCCCTTCTCTTCTGCGTATTTATGAACAAGAAGCATTATTCTCTGCCATATTTTTTCTCTTTCAGCCATCTGCTCCTCAGTCATTCCGCTACCTATCGGAAGCATTATCGAAAGATAATTGGGATTTGCAATGAGGAAACGCACGTTTGCAATGCAGACCTCGACTATCTGACGTCCCGTATTGCCCTCAAATGAAAGTTCTATCTGCTCACACATCATGTCCCATCTGGAATTTATATATGAAATTATGGAAAGAACAAGCTCGTCCTTATTTTTAAAATGTCTGTAAGGGGCGGCGCAGGATACTTCACACATGGATGCAACTCTGCGGAGAGAGAAATCGTTAAGACCGTGAAGCTCGATCTCCTTTATGCCCGCAATTAACAACCGTTCACGAACGCCCTCGTCAAAATTAGCATTTTTCATATAAATCACCTCCGAAATACGATTAACACTGTTATTTTAACATAAAATTCCTAAAAAATCAAGATTTTTCATAAAATTCTATTGACTTTTTATGAAAAAAAGTGTATAATACTGCTATCGGTTAACAGTGTTAACTTTTTTTCCAAAAAGGAGATCATCACGATGAACGAAAAAATGTACGGTCTTGGTTCAGCCAGATCCGTTATAAGAGAGATTTTTGAATACGGAAAAATCAGAAAAGCCGAAATAGGAGACGATAGCGTGTTTGATTTCAGCCTTGGCAATCCAAGCGTCCCCTCCCCCGAATGTGTAAAGGATACCCTCATAGACCTCCTTGAGAGCAAGGAACCTACCTCTCTTCACGGATATACCTCGGCACAAGGAGACGCCGCTGTCAGAAAAAAGATATCTCAGTTCATCGAAAAGGAATACAACACGGGAAGCACCCCGGTATCCTCCCCCGACCTAATATATCTTACATCCGGTGCTGCGGCTGCGCTTACCTGTACTCTTACAGCAATACTTTGCGAGGGAAACGAGGTTATAGCACTTGCCCCCTTCTTCCCCGAATACCGTGTTTTCGTGGAAAGAGCAGGTGCCTCTCTTGTGACTGTTCCATGCAAAAACGCAAGTATGAGACCCGATCTTGCACTTATTGAAGCGACTATAAATGAAAAAACCGCAGCTATTATCGTAAACTCTCCAAATAATCCCACAGGCGTGGTTTATCCCGAAGAGGATATAATCGGACTTTCGCAGATTCTGAGGCGGGCTTCCGAAAAATTCGGACATCCCATCTATCTTATCGCAGATGAGCCATACAGAGAGCTGGTATACGGTAATTGCTTTGTCCCTTACATTCCCAATTATTACGACAATACTGTTATCTGCTATTCGCTGAGTAAATCTCTCTCCCTTCCCGGAGAGAGGATCGGATATATTTCGGTAAGCCCAAGAGCCGATGATGCCAAAAAGCTATATCTTGCGATTTGCGGAGCGGGACGTGCACTCGGTTTTGTTTGCGCAACAAGCATTTTTCAATATTTGCTCTCCGAGCTGCTTGGAAAAACATCGGATATAACGGTATATGAAAAAAATCGCGACCTTCTTTTCTCGGCTCTTACAGAATTTGGGTTTGAAGCGGTAAAGCCCGACGGTGCATTTTACCTTTTTGTCAAATCCCCTATCCCCGATGCAAAAGAATTTTGCAAGAAGGCAAAAGAATATGAGCTTCTTCTCGTCCCAAGTGAAAGCTTTGGTATAGACGGCTATGTCAGAATATCATATTGCGTAAAAAAAGAACAAATAGAAAGATCTCTGCCCGCCTTTAAGGCTCTGGCAGAGCACTATAAAAAGAGGTAAACAAAATGAACGAGCTTGAGAAGGCAAGACAAATAATAAATGAAGTTGACACAGAAATGGCAAAGCTCTTTGAGAGAAGAATGAGAGCCGCCGAGATGGTCGCCCACTACAAAAAGGAAAACGGACTCCCTATTCTTGATTCCGGCAGAGAAGACGATATAATCAAAAACGGCTCAAAAAGAATAGAGGACACTGTCCTGCGTGAATATTACGTCAACTTTCTAAAGGATACCATGAAGGTTTCAAAGCAGTATCAATCCCGTCTCATCGAAGGAATGAGAGTTGCATACTGCGGCACAGAGGGTGCTTTTGCTCATATCGCAACAAAAAAGACGTTCCCCACAGCCATAAGCGTTGCTTATCCCGATTTTGTGGGAGTTTACGAGGCTGTTGTAAAAGGCGAATGCGATGCGGCTGTGCTCCCGGTCGAAAACAGCTACAACGGTGAAGTTGGACAGGTAACCGATTTGCTCTTTTCGGGAAGCCTTTATATAAACAGTATGCTTGAGCTCGCAGTTTCTCACGACCTTCTCGGAACAAAGGATGCCGAGCTTTCGGATATTAAAGATGTTGTAAGCCATCCACAGGCACTTGGTCAGTGCGCAGAATATCTGAGGAACAATTCCCTCACCCCTCATGAATTTACAAATACCGCCCTTGCTGCAAAGCACGTTGCAAAGAAAGGCGACAAATCACTTGCCGCAATCGCAAGCGAGGAAGCTGCTGAGATCTTCGGACTTAAGGTCCTTGCAAGAAACATCAACGCAAGCCGAAGCAACACAACAAGATTTGCCGTTCTTTCAAGATCTGAAAATATCCCATCGGGAAAGAAAATGGATGTTTACTCTGTGCTTCTCTTCACCGTTAAGCACGAGGCGGGTTCTCTTGCAAAAGCACTTGACATCATCGGTGCATACGGCTTTAACATGAGAACTCTCAGAAGCCGCCCCATGAAGGAGCTTCTCTGGCAATACTACTTCTATATAGAGGTAGAAGGAAACATTCACACAGAAGAAGGCAAGGAAATGCTCAGAGGGCTTTCGGCTTGCTGCGACCGCCTTAAGATGGCAGGAACATTTACAAAACAGGAGCAAAACTGATATGAAGCTAAAGGTTGATCTTGCCGAAAAAGGCTATGATATCATAATCGAAAGAGGGGTTCTTTCAAGAGCAGGCGAAGAACTGAATCTCGATAGAAAAGCCCTCATCGTCACAGACTCGGGCGTTCCGAAGCAGTATGCCGAAGAGGTTGCAAAAAAATGCAAAAGTGCTTATATAGTAACGGTTCCCGAGGGTGAAGGAAGTAAATCCTTTGCTATGCTTGAAGAGCTTTGCCGAAAGATGCTGGATGAAGAATTCACCAGAAGCGACTGCGCCATTGCGGTTGGCGGCGGTGTTGTTGGCGATCTTACGGGTTTTGCGGCAGCTACCTTTATGCGCGGCATCGATTTTTACAATATTCCAACGACACTCCTTTCACAGGTGGATTCATCGGTCGGCGGTAAGGTTGCCGTTAATCTTGACAAAGTCAAAAATACCGTCGGAACATTTTATCAGCCAAAAAAGGTGCTTATAGACCCCGATGTTCTCGCAACCCTTCCCCGCCGTCAGATTTCTGCAGGACTTGCAGAATCTATCAAAATGGCAATAACAAGCGATAAAGAGCTTTTCGAGCTTTTCAAAGCGGGAAAAGCAGAGGAAAATATAGAAGAGGTCATTCGCCGCTCGCTTCTTGTGAAAATAAATGTTGTTGAGCAGGACGAAAAGGAAACAGGTCTCCGTAAGGTGCTGAATTTCGGTCACACTCTGGGACACGGAATTGAGGGGGCTTCCGGAATGTGCGAGCTTTATCACGGAGAATGCGTTGCCCTTGGAATGATTCCAATGTGCTCCGAAGAACTTCGCCGTGAACTTATGGAAATTTTGAAGTCACTGGGTCTGCCGACAAAGGTTAAAGGTAATCTTGAAGAAATGCTCATGACCGCAACTCATGATAAAAAGAGAGACGGCGGAAGTATTTCGGCAGTATTTTCGGATGAAGCGGGCAGCTTTGTATTCAAAAAAATGCCGATAGAAGAATGGAAAGAGCTCATGCGCAAGCGTTTTTCCCCTTATATTGAGAGGTAAATGATGAAAAACACTTTCGGAAATAATATCTCATATACACTCTTTGGCGAAAGCCACGGAGAAGAGATAGGAATCGTCATCGATGGACTTGCTCCCGGAACACCGATAGACGAAGAATATATAAGACTGCAGCTATCAAGACGCAGACCAAGCGGAAAGATATCAACTGCGAGACAAGAAGCGGACGAATACCGCATAGTAAGCGGAGTTTTTAAGGAAAAAGCCACGGGAACGCCAATCTGCATACTGATTCCCAACACAAGCAAAAAAAGCGGTGACTACAGTGCTCTCGCTGTCACTCCCCGCCCTGGGCACGCAGATTTTACCG
>CAYPKQ010000167.1:0-5648 GCA_964411355.1 uncultured Lachnospiraceae bacterium | reverse complement strand
TGAGAGTTGCATCCTCTGCATACTTTGCAGAAAGCCAATGAATAGTACCCTTTATCTTACGGCCGTCAAGGGGATTGCCATTACCTGCTTCAAGATCTGCGGTTGCATGGATAAGCTTTATGCTTCCGTCCTCATTTTTCTCGATTTCACCGCATTTAACGATGTAGGCACCCATAAGTCTCACCTCGCCATCCGGCTTCATACGGAAGAATTTGGGAGGCGGTACCTCTGCAAAATCCTCGGCGTCGATATAAACCTCCTTTGTGAACTTAACGGGTCTTGTGCCTGCATTTTCCACCGTGGGGTTATTTGGAAGCTCAAATATCTCTTCCCTATCCTCGGGATAATTGTCAATAATGACCTTGATGGGCTTTTGAATAGCGATTCTGCGGCTTGCAGTACTGTTAAGCTCTTCTCTTATGCAATGCTCCAGAACGCTGTAATCTACCATGCTATTGGATTTTGCAACACCTATTCTTGAACAGAAATCAAGGATAGAAGCAGCAGTATAACCGCGGCGACGAAGTCCGCAGAGAGTAGGCATGCGCGGGTCATCCCAGCCGTCAACCAGCTTTTCCTCAACAAGAGAACGCAAAAAGCGCTTACTCATCACGGTGTGCGTGAGGTTAAGACGGGCAAATTCTATCTGTCTTGGTTTCGAAGGAAGCGTGCAATTCTGAACCACCCAATCGTAAAGCGGTCTGTGAATCTCGTATTCGAGGGAGCAGAGCGAATGGGTAATCCCTTCAAGTGCATCTTGAATAGGATGTGCGAAGTCATACATGGGATAAATGCACCAATCATTACCCTGGCGGTGATGCTCAATATAACGTATTCTATAAAGAACGGGATCTCGCATACAGAAGTTACCCGAGGCAAGGTCGATCTTGGCACGAAGGGTATATTTTCCTTCGGGGAATTCACCGTTTTTCATTCTCTCAAATAGATCAAGGCTTTCTTCGATAGGTCTATCTCTGTAAGGAGAAACAGCGGGATGCGTTAGGTCTCCGCAGTATTTGGGATCTCTGAAGTCATCAGCCGTAAGCTCGCAAACATATGCAAGACCTTTCTTTATAAGCTCAACTGCAAGCTCATAGTCCTTCCGGAAATAATCAGATCCATAGTAGAAGCGGTCATCCCAGTCAAATCCGAGCCAATGGATATCTTCTTTGATAGCATCAACATATTCGGTATCTTCCTTTGCAGGGTTAGTGTCATCCATACGAAGATTACAAAGTCCGCCCCACTTTTTGGCAGTGCCGAAATCGATAACAAGAGCTTTGCAGTGCCCTATATGGAGATATCCGTTAGGTTCTGGAGGAAAACGGGTATGAACCTTCATTCCGGGGTTTACCGCAAGATCCTCCTCGATAAGCGCATCTATAAAATTAGTATTTTTCTCTTCCATTTTTAAACTCCTGAACTGAAATTAAAGCTTTGCCACCATGGCATTGATTCTTTCTGCAACCTTGTCCTTGCCAAGTATCTGCATTACGGTATAAAGATCAGGTGCATTCATTTTACCTGTAACAGCAACTCTTATGAACATACTGACATCTGCAACGCTACCCTTAAACGCATCGGGATTTGCCTTATATTCCCTCATATCTGCCGCAAAACCAAGCTTTGCGGCAAGTTCCTTGACTTTTTCAAACCAAAGGTTCATGTCATCATTTTCGTCATAAGAGTTAAGGAATCCTTCAAGTGCTGCTCTTATATCGTTTTTATCAAAACTATCGGGATAGGCATCAATAATTTCAAAGAATTTATCATAAATGAAGCCCATGTATCCCTTGACCTCGCTCCAAACAGCAAAATCCTTTCTCGGCTTCTTGCCGCCTCTGCCGATGGAAAGCAAAGCAACAGCTTTGTTCTTATCTGCTTCAAGCTCCCGGGCAAATTCTACGTCATATTCCTTTGCCCATTCCAAAAGGAAAGAATAAACCTTTTCGGCATCCCAATGACAAATAACATTCTTTGAAACGTCATTTAGCTTATTGAAGTCAAAGAGACAGCCCGATGTGCTCATCTTCTTGATGCTGAACGGGAAATCAAGATAAGATTTATCCGGGTTTGCTGCGTGCCATTCCTCAAAATTGGAATTAAGCAAGGTCATAACGTACTCCATAACGCAATCGGGGGCATATCCAATACGTTTGTAGTCGTCCATATTTGCGCCCATATCACGCTTTGAAAGCTTTTTCTTTGCACCGTTCTCATCAAGACGCATAAGCTGAGCGATATGAAGATACTTTGGCATTTTGAAACCAAGATATCTGAAAAGCATAATGTGCTTAGCCAGTGAAGGAAGCCACTCTTCCCCCCTTATAACGTGTGTTGTGCCCATAAGGTGGTCATCAACAGCGTGGGCAAAGTGATATGTGGGGATTCCGTCACTTTTCAGAAGGACAAAATCCTCATCGTTTTCGGGAACATCGAGCTTTCCCTTGATAAGGTCTGTAAATGGCGTTCTCTTCTCGGGATCGCCGTCCGAAAGCAGACGGAGAACAAAAGGATTACCTTTTTTGAGATTTTCTTCAACCTCTTGGATAGTAAAATTACGAGACTTCAGCTTTTCTTCTTTTTGTTTTTCAGCATCCTCATGCCAATCCTTATTTTTGATTTCTGTTTTTTTATCAAGTGCATTCAGTGCCTCAAGTTCTTCCTCGGTCGTAAAGCAAGGATACGCTTTGCCTTCCGAAACAAGCTTTTTAGCATAAACATGATAAAGCGGACCTCTGAGACTTTGCTTATAAGGACCATAAATACCCTTATCACTGATTTTTCCCGTTTCATCAAGAATGGCACCCTCATCAAAATTAATTCCGTAATGTGCCAGAACCTTTATAAGAGCTTCTGCAGCACCCTCAACCTCGCGCTTATCGTCGGTATCCTCAATTCTGAGATAGAATACGCCGCCGCTCTGGTGAGCAAGTCTTTCGCCCACCGTTACGGGGAAAAGACCGCCAAAATGAACGAAGCCTGTGGGGCTGGGAGCAAAACGTGTCACCTTTGCGCCTTCGGGAAGCTCTCTTGCGGGAAAACGCGCTTCAAGCTCCTCGGGTGTTTCCTTGACATCAGGAAACAGCAGATCTGCAAGATAATTAAAATCCATAATAAAAACCTCTGTATAAATTAATAATATAAAACATTGTCAAGTGCTCGCGAGAGCATTTGGAAACCGCCATGTCCCGGATAAATGGTTATTTCACGCAGATTACCGATATTTTTCATTTCGGAAAGAGATTTAAATATTGTTTGAGTATCTCCGCCGTAAAGGTCTGTTCTCCCGATCCCGGCGGCAAACAGGGTGTCACCTGTGATCATTATTTTGTCACATAGAAAACACGATGAACCTTTGGAATGACCGGGAGTGTGAATAACTGTGAGACATTCATCTCCGATCTTGATTTTATCGCCTCCGACAAAGGTTTCATCGGCATCTTTTTGACAAAAGCTCTCTCCAAAGAAAAATGAATACGCATTTTTAGCGGAATCTGTGAGCATCTCCCTGTCTTTGACATGAATATACACCGGAATCCTATATTTATTTCTGACATGATCAAGGGAAAAAATATGATCAAAATGTCCGTGCGTAAGAAGTATTGAAACCGGCTCAAGGTCATGTATCGTTATGGCTTTTTCAATGACGTTTTCTTCAAGTCCGGGGTCTATTATCGCACATTTTTTTCCGGATACCGCAAGATGAGTATTTGAGCGGCAATCGCAGCTTATAAGTGGTATTATCTCCATGTTTCATATCCTTCAGCAATATTTAGAATATTATATCACATTTTTATCAAAATGTCTACATTATTTTATAAAAAAGTAAAAAAACGGTATGGGCAAGCACCCATACCGCTGAAATTATTTAAGTTTTGCCTCATCAAAAAGGTTATATCCGAAGTAATCAACTTCAATATCCTTAATACCGGAAATAAGGACAGCCTTCTTTGTGAAGACGATGGGACAAACAGGGAGATCTTCCATAAGAAGCTTCTCTGCATCGTGAAGGAGCGAAGCTCTCTTTGTAACATTCTTTTCTGCAAAAGCCTTTACGATAAGTTCATTATAAGCTTCGCTATTGTAGCCGGTTATGTTATATGCTTCCTCGTAGGCATCAACCGTGAAAGTCATATCACGTCCCGAATAACCTGCAGCATAGGGAGCGAGCATTGAAAATGCATCGGTATCAAGTGCGCTTATATCGGCAAGAATAACGTCAAACTCACCGCTTACAAGAGCCGCATGGTAATCGTCATTAACAAATTCCTTTGTGGGTGATTTTTCTTCGGGAAGAATAACATCGGTAGCACTTGTTCCGAGCTTAACCACGTTAACCTTGAAGCCAAGCCCTTCCCAAGCAGATTTAAGCATATCCGCAACGGCTGCATGTACCTCATTATCAGCTATTGCAAGATTAAATTCTCCGCTGAACGAGCCCGATGCATTTGCTGTATTTGCAAGGAGAGAACCGCCAACTGTACGGAAGCTCTTATTTGCTTTCTTCGCTTCGAAAACACCATCGGGTACAAGACCTGTTGCAGCTTCCGCAAAGACGAGCTTTTCTGCTATTGCAGAGCGGTCAATAGCATCCGAAAGAGCTTTACGTGTGCTTGCGTCTGCGAAAATTGAATTTTCAAGATTGAAATAGCAGGAAAGCGTTGAAAGCGCATCATAAACCTTTGCCTCAGACTTGTACTCGCTGCGCTTATCAAGTGCGATATTGCCAACATAAGCAATTTCACCCTTTTCATATGCCGCTATCTGGTCTGCAGGAGACTTGGTGTAATCAACAACAAGTCTGTAAGGAGTTACATACTTCTTGATGCTGTCCTTTTCTCTGTTACGGAGATAATATGTATTTCTCTCAAGTGTGAGTGATTTACCATATTCTACCTCGCGAAGAAGGAAAGGACCGCTGCAAACGATTGTCGAGGGACGCTTTGCCCAATCGGCGTTATCATCTACTGCAAGTTCCTTAAGCGCAACAAGGCAAGGGCTGGCAAGATTATAAAGGAAATCTTCATAATCAATAGGCTGATCAAAAGCGATCTGCAGAGTGCTGTTGTTGATAGCATAAACACCGATATCATCAACAGAGCAGTTACCGTTCTTCGCATCATATGCGTTTCTTACTTCATAAAGAAGTGCAGCAGCATCAGAAACAAGCGAAGGATCAAGAAGTCTCTTCCAAGCATAAAGGAAGTCCTTTGCGCTCACAAGGCTGCCGTCTGACCAGTAAGTCTCCTTAAGAGTAAAGGTGATAGTGTATTTATCCTGTTCTTCTTCATCCTCAATCTCGTATTTTTTAACGAGATCCTTTTTAAGCTTACCGCTATCATCTATGTAGAAAAGACCGGAGAACATAAGTCTGGAAAGCTGGAGTGCTTCCTTTGAGCGATAAGCGAAGGCGGGGTCGAAATCGTAAACTTCGTTTTCAAGGTAAATATAGATAGTTTCTCCAACATCCTCATTAGGGTCGAAAGTAGAGCATCCTACAAGTGCAGGAATGATCATAAGGACGCAAAGAATCATTGAAAACAGTCTTTTAATCATAATTTTGGAAATCCTCCCGTGAATAGAAAAAATGTTGTAGTCACAAAATATGTGTTACATGATATTATAACATTAAATCGTCTGATAAT
>CAYPKQ010000166.1:0-5659 GCA_964411355.1 uncultured Lachnospiraceae bacterium | reverse complement strand
TATTTTGTGGCGCACTTGTAAATAATCTTTATAATTTCACGATACCTTGATAAAATCAATTATATCATTGTAGTGTGCAATCGTTAATTCGAACGCATTCCCCATTGTAAGTGGTGAATATTCTCCATTAAAAATCGAATCATAAACATTCAATATATTTACTAAACTTAAAGATGTTTCTTGAAGATTTGTATATTTCAAACTCATATCATAAGCATCATTTACGGCCTTATAACTAGTTCGTAAGTTTTCAAAAAACAAATCTTTAAACTCGTCATCGAAATATTTTATGTAGTTTGTAATACAAGAAAGTGCATTGTTTTGCCCTTTCAAACCTATATTAACAAATTTTAAAAAAGTAGTTATATCATCAGTAGTCGCAAATTTTTCAGTCTTTAAATCGGCATTGCGATACCAGCCAACTTTTAAATAATTTGCAATTTCACTCACTGGAACAGCCATACTTCTGTTATTTGGAGCATATACCATAGAATAGCTTTCTGTATCATTTATAATTGAGACCAAACTTTCTTTACCGTCCCATCCAACTTTACAGTTAAAAGCTTCACTAATAGCTCTGATCGGAACAAGTGTTCTGTCGTTTATTATTGTTGCAGCAACATCCAATTTAACCGATTCGCCATTTACATACATAATATTTTGATTTATTGTAAGCGATATATTTGTGTTACCACGTTCAGCTATAACAGTTCGAGTTTTGCTATTCCAATCAACAGTTGCACCTAAAGCTTCAAATATTGCTCTCAGCGGAACCATTGTTCTGCCGTCTAGGATGGTAGGCTGAACATCAAATTCAATGTCTTTACCATCAAGAGTAACGGTTATTTGTCGTGCAGCGAATATATTTATGCTCAAAGTGAACATAAAAATTACTACAAAAAAAAGTGATGTGATTTTTTTCATAAATACCTCCAAAAAATAAAAAGTGCGCCCCAACGAAGAGACGCACTAAAAAGTGAATCTCTCATTGTTGTCACACAATTTCATTACCCTTAGAGAGTATGCTGAAAAAGAGAGAAACATCTTTTATCAAGATATAGTTTCCCCAAGGGTAATGAATGTATGAAATTGTGTGACAGGTGCATTATAGCATATTTTGAAAATAATGTCAATAGTTTATAAAAAATAAAGTTATCAATAGAATGCTAAAAAATCCAAGAAAAAATAAAGGTTATCGGTAAAATACTGATAGACTCTACAAAAAGAACTTTAATTCTTATGATAAAATCAAGGGACTGAGCCGTGGCTCAGTCCCTTTTTTTAATCAG
This sequence comes from uncultured Lachnospiraceae bacterium, assembly GCA_964411355.1. Taxonomy (GTDB): domain Bacteria; phylum Bacillota; class Clostridia; order Oscillospirales; family CAG-272; genus SIG710. The sequence continues at coordinate 4,370 of CAYPKQ010000166.1, read as the reverse complement.
TTATTAACTATGATGCGTGTGATGGTTGTTCCGTTTGAAACAAAGCTTACGTTAAGACCATAGATCTCGGAGAGTGTGAGATTTTTTGAGATAAATTCGCCGTTTGCGTTTGTCTCAACCTTGGAAATGATGACACCTGTCGCAAGCACGTAGGTAGCATCGTCAACAGTTACGGTATTTCCTGCATAGCCGGTAACAATGCCGCTCTGGAGCTGCTTTTCGCTCTCTGTAATGTGTCCGTTTTCGTTAAGCATATAAACTGTGCCTACATTAAGAGAAGCAGAAGCGGAATAAAGTGTTTCGATCTTGCCTGTAGCAAAGCTATATACTGTATAAACGTTCATTGTTATGCCGTCCACCTGTTCAGAACCTACATTTTCAAGAATCTGAACGAAGGAAGAGGAATCGAGTGCGCTTCCGAGTGCACCGTCGGAAATGTAGAGGTACTTAAGTGTTTCAACACTTCCGGTGCTGTCCTTCATAACAGCAACAACTCTTGCTCCGTCATTTACGGTAATTGTGGAAGCATATGCACCGCTCTTGTAAGTTACGCCATTTGCGTTCTTAACAACGATAACGGTATTTTCATCTGTGATGAACTTGTCTGCGCTCTGACCGTTTGTGAGGGTGTAGTAAACATTGCTGTTCTTCTCGATAGTAACGGAAGAAGCACTGTCGATAAGGGTCTTAAGCTCGCCGCTCTGTGCAAACTTATCATTCTCCGGTGCTGTGAGAGTAAGAATTCCGTCGCTGTCTGTTTCATAGCGGTAAACCTCGCCGCTCTGTACAGAGGAATTGGTAACATAAACATTTACGTTCTTGCCGCCAATATTTGCAGTCATGAAGTAGCATACCTTGTCCTTGTGCACAACGGGAGTTGCATTGCTCATAGCAATAAGGTATGTGGAGGAATATACTTCCTCGCCCTGTGCCGTCTCAGCGTCGATTATGGCATTACCGCGAACGGTGATATCATAAACCTCGCCAACTGTCAGCTTGCCATTAAGGCTTTCTGCATCAAAATCTGTGCCCGAAACACCGAGAGTGTATGTTTTTCCGCCGATAACGGCAGAATTTGCAGTAAGTCTTGTAACCTTAACCCCCTTAACGATGTCAAGCTTTTCCTCGATAACAAGGCGGTTTGCCACGCTGTTATAGTAATAAAGAACTCTGTCGCCATCCTTTGCGCTGTCTCTGTTCACAAAGCCGCCTGTAAGCTCTTCAGCCTTTGCACCGCCTGCAATATTGATCTCACCTGCGCTGTTTATATCAAGAGATGCATGAGTAAGAGGGATAATGATAGCACGGGATGCGATGCTTGAGGAATCATCAAATATAAGCTTTATGTTAAAGAAGCCGTTAAGAGAAGCAAGTGCAGCATTATTCTCGATGGAAGCGAGAGTGCTGTCATCGTCATATGCGAAAACAAGAAGCTCGTTTGAGTTTGTTGCCGCACCGCCGGAATAGGAATCAACAACATTGTATTTAACATTGCCGATCTGAATATAAGAATTATTATTTCCGACAGTAATTGCATTTGCATTTACAGCTGTGCTCTCCTTTGCAGAGCCGATGATGGAAGCAATGCCTGTTCTGTCATTCAGCTTATAGAAAACTCTGAATGCTTCGCCAAGATGCTCGTTCATATCGCCCGAAATTCCAAGGTCGCTTGCCTTTACATATGCCGCATCAATATCTCCGTTGTCCGAGAGAATGTCGATCTGTGCATAACCGTTTCTGATTACGGTAGCGGCGGTGGGAAGGGCAAAATCGTTTGTGGCTGTGATGAAGGCTGTGCCGCTCTCATAGCCGTAAACATAGCGAAGAATGGTAGTTACGAGCGGAACCGTCGTTCCCGAAACTGTTTTTGTGATAATGTATTCGCTTGTGATAGCGTTGTAAAGAAGTGCCGCTGTCTCGCCTCTTGTGAGTGTCTGCTCATAGGGTACATTTTCAAGACCGCTGCTGAGACCGAGACGGTTTGCTATGTCGATAAAGGACCAGGGATAACCTGCGTCTGTCTTGCTGTTTGTCTGACCGAGTGCACGGGTTATCATTGCGAGGGCATCCTGATGTGTGATGCCGCCCATGGGATCAAATGTGGTCTCGGAAGTACCGAGAATATATCCGCAAGCATATGCCCATGAGATTGCACCGTTATAGACGGGCTCATAGAGATCGCGGAAGGGAGATGTATTGACTCTACCCGAGTTGTCCTTGCCTGTCATCAGGCGGTAGAGCAGAAGTGCCATCTGCTCACGGGTCACCTTTTCGTTTGGAGAAAATTCCGTGTCGGTAGTACCAACAATAACGCCGATATCGGAAAGCATATCTATCTGCTCCGCATATGCGTTATCGGGAGCAACGTCACTGAAATCCTTTGCCGATGGGATGATGACCGCTGTCAGTGAAAGCGCGCTTACCATAAGTACAGCGAGAAACACTGCGAGGTTTTTTTTGAGTTTTAGCATTGAAGCTCCTCCTGTTTTTGAATTTTTTGCTTTCTCTGCGGAAGGCATCAAAGCACACCGCCGAGTGCATGAATAGGATAACATGAGAGAAGCGTAACATCAACACTTTTGTGCATTGTGCAATATTACTGAAATCTTAAATCAGCAATAATATACAAAAAATCCGACCTTTGGTATCTTTTCCAAAGATCGGATTTTAAAACATTAATCTTAGTTATTATCCTCAAAGCTGAGCTTGAGCTGCTGTGCGTTTGCTGCCTTATGGCGGTCAACAAGGCTGTGAATCCTCTCAATGGGGCTGAGAAGCTTGCTGATGGTTGCATCATGATTGAGAGTGTCAATAATATAAGCCACATATTTGCACATATTTACCTCGCAATACCACTCTCTTGTAAGAAGCTCGGGTGTGCGGTAAACAAGGTTTGTTGTGAAAATACCGTCAAAAAGACCGTCCTCATATGCCTTATCAAACTTAGCAAGACCGTCGGTAAAGAGACCGAAGGTTTCAAAAATGTAGATTCTCTTTGCGCCCTTTTCCTTGATCTGGAGTGCAACGTCAATGATAGACTCGCCGGAGGAGATCATATCGTCAACTATGATAGCATCCTTGCCCGTGAGATCATTTCCAAGATATTCATGAGCCTCGATGGGGTTTCTGCCGTTTACGATGACGGAGTAGTTACGCCTCTTATAGAACATACCGATATCAAGACCGAGAACGGATGAATAATACATACATCTGCCCATTGCGCCTTCATCGGGGGAGATTATCATGAGATCATTCTTATCAATAGAAATATCAGGGACTTTTCTGACAAGAGCCTTTATCATCTGATATGTGGGATGGATATTCTCAAATCCGCAGAGTGGAATTGCATTTTGAACTCTGGGGTCGTGCGCATCAAATGTGAGAATATTGATAACACCGAGATTTTCAAGCTCCTTCAGAGCCATTGCACAGTCAAGTGACTCTCTGGAAGAGCGCTTATGCTGTCTGCCCTCATAGAGCATGGGCATGATAACAGAAACTCTTCTTGCCTTTCCTGCGTTTGCACTGATGATTCTCTTAAGATCGGCAAAGTGATCGTCGGGACTCATGGGAACTTCTTTACCGTACATCTTGTATGTAACGCCATAGTTAAATGGGTCACAAACGATATAAACATCATGTCCTCTGAGAGATTTTGAAATAGTACCCTTTGCTTCTCCGGTACCGAATCTGGGGCAATTGACATCAACGATAAAAGAAACCTCATCGCTGTGGCGTCTCCATTCCTTGAGATAGGCGTCAACCTGAGCAACAAACTGCTCGCAGCCCTTCATACCAATTACGCTGAGATCTCCGTAAAGTGAATCCTTCATAAGTCCTCCGATTTTTCAAATATTTCGTTTTCGGGGTGCACAATGCACCTTGTATATATATTATAACACAAAAAAAACATTTTGCAAACACAAAAAGAGCTTATTTTCGACAAAAATGATTTTTTCGGTGCTTTTCACAAAATAAGCACCGAAAAACTGTGATTTTTTCTAAATTTTCACAGAATCAAAACGTATGATCTCGATATTCTTCATTGAGATATGTAAAAGCTCACAAAAAAAGAGCTGTTTGGCTCAACAGCTCCTTTTGATAGATAAATTTTATTTAAACATTAAATTATCGAACAGTTGCCGAAGATTAACAAAAGCCTCTCACTTTGGGAGATACCGCACACGCAGCGTGACGGAGAGGGGTTGAAAATAACATATCTTGCCCACTCAGTCGCCTTTGGCGACAGCTCTCCCATAGGGCGAGCCTCTTATATATCTTCGCAAACAGTAATTTATCGAACAGACGATAAATTACTGTTTAAAGAAACGGGGCTGAGCGATCAGCCCCGTTTGCTTATGAATAAAAGG
>CAYPKQ010000165.1:0-5662 GCA_964411355.1 uncultured Lachnospiraceae bacterium | reverse complement strand
GTCAGCTCACCGCTTTTGGCGACCTGCTCTGCATACTTATAATAGTCGCTGTATGTAGGGGCTTTCTCCGCATCGAGAATGATCTCATAAGGCTCGGGATATTTAACATCCTTCTTTTCGCTCTTCGCTTCTTCGGGAGTTTTTATCTCGTGCTTTTCAATCTTCGATGTGTCGAGTTTTTTGAAGCCGCCTGTCAGAGCGTTTATTCCAACGCCTGCGCCGCCCATAACACCGCCCGAAATTGCACCGCCAATACCCGAAATGCCGTATTCCAAAAGATGTGAGCCGAACACCTTGCCCCATGCCTCTTCTCTTGTGAGGGATGGGTCTTTTTTTGTAAGCTCGTCGATTTCAGTCTCCCATTTTGATTTATCCTTTGAAATAAGAGCATCAACAATGTCGTTACCGACCGCAGAAAGGATCTCCTCGCCGCCCTCTGAAAGTGTTTGCTTAAAGATATCCTTCAGTGCACCCTTGACGCCCTTACCGCCGCCTGCAATGATATCCATAAGGTTATCAAGCCCTATCTTCTCGGTCGCCGCCTCGATAAGACCGCTTGCGGCGCCAAGGACGATTGCTTGCCCATCCGAAAGTCCTCTTTCCTTTGCCTCAATGGTGGTATCTGCCGCGCTTGACATTCCCATAATGGCAAGTGACGCACCCGAACCGCCCGTCAGTGCCGTGAACGTAGCAAAATCCGCAATGCTCATTCCCGTGTCATAGAGGAACTTGCCGAAACCGCTCATATCCGCAGAAGCGCCCTCTCGGAGCGAAGATGTAAGATAAGAAGCTCGGTTGTAAGCTGCGTTTGTATCTATTTTTCCGTCAAGAAGATAATCACCAAGCTGTCCAATGGCGGCAATTGGCTTCATGGTATTAGTCAAAATACTGAGCAAAGAACCAAGCACAGGATGCTTGTCCGCATATACCCTGTAGTCTCCTGTTTCCTTTGTCATCTGACGGTATGTAAGATCTTCCATAAGATCGGAAAGAAAAGCTTCGGCACTCTCTTTGCCCTCGGTCCTGTAGATGTAGTTATAAATGGCGATTTCTTCATCCTCCATATAACCATATTCGCTGTATGGATCTGCAAGACCTTCGTTAAGAGAAATGGCATATACCTTCGCATCATCATCACCGTTAATATAATCGTATTTTAGATCACCGTATAAGGTATTGCCCATTTCAATCAAAGTCATATACGGAGCATCTTCCTTTTCCTTGCCAAATGCGCTCTCATAAGCACTGTTCTGTGCAAAATCCGCCCTCTCGGTATATGAAGCGTAATATTCAGCCTTTTCAATTGCCTCGGCAGAAGAAAGCTCCTCATATGTAAGGTCTCGCTTGCCCTTAAGGGCTTCAAGCTCCTTTTGGTATGAAGCAATGGAAGCATCGAGCTCGGCAATTTCACCCTTAACCTTCTCATAGTCGCCCCGGCGGCGAACCCCCGCATATAAAAGTTGTTTTCTCTGCTCGGCATATTTCATTTTGTCGTATATCTCGGTAACAGCCTTGTCAAGTGCTTCTGCCTCGGGCTTTACCGCCTCGCTTCCTCGGATGGTCGCCTTCCATTTCTCATATTCGGCATTTGCCCTCTCGTAATAAGAAGCAAGCTTATTCTTTTGCGCATTGTATTCGGCAATGTCGGTATTGCTTAACTTCAAAATGTCCTTATAATCACTAACATAGCTGTCGTAAGACTCGGAAATATCATTGATTTCCGAGATTATTTTGTCATATTCGTCAACAAGTGTATTATACTTTTGAGCGATATCTGCACTTAGTGTCTGCGAATACTGCGCTTCGAGAGTTTTTATTTCATTTGCGCAATTATTGAGACGTTTCTGTGCGTCCTCATAAGCGGCAAGCTTTGATTTGACCATTTTTTCCGCTGCACTTGCAAGAGTTGTATTCTGCTTCAGCTTTTTTGTAAGTGCCGAAACAACTTCGCTTGTTTTCTTTTCATCCTCGGTATAATCGAGATCAGGCAAAGAATAAAAAGGTTTTCTTTCGGTCTTTTCGATTTCTATTGTTCCACTGTCAAGGCTTGCGCGGTTTGTCGGAATAGTGGGGAGCTTCACAGTCTCCTTCTTTTTCTCCTCCGTCCCGGGCAAAGGGAGATAGGCGGAAGAGCTTTCGCTCTCCGCCTCCTTTTTGTTGCCGCCCCTTACCGAAGCATCGTAATCGTCCCTCGTCTTGCCCGAATTTTCATAGCCGCGGTTGGAACTTTGTGTAGCCTTGCCGCTTTCCTTTTCCGATTTGTATTTTTCAAGAGCGTCAAATTCCTTTTGGGTAAGTCCGCTTCCGTTAATAACATTTCCATTCTCATCACGAGATGCTTTTTTCAGCTGTAAAGCCATAATCTTCCCCCTTTTTTATCTGCTTGCGTAATTCAGCAAGTAATTGAGATAATCCTCATAGGTTTTATATTTTGCAACTCCCGCAACGGAAATTGCACCGTCGACCTGCCCCTGCTGCTTCATCCTGTCAAAGGTCGCCTTGCTTATGGGACTGTAACCAAGTTTGACAAGTTCGGAATACGCCTTACTGAATCCACCTGCCTGAGATACAAGATCAGAATCATTTGATGTATTTGGTGTTGTAGGCGTGGTTGTTTCCGTTTTGATCGTTCCCCCTGTTGTTCCGCTCGCGGATGATATCGGAGTGTCCGAGGGCGCAGGAAGTGCAGAAGAAACATCATTTCCGCTCGGTGTTTGTGTTTCCGGAGAAGGTGTTTCGGTTGGCTTAGTTTCGGTGACGGTCGGCGCAGGAAGAGCATTTTGTAAAGAAGAATTTCCGTAATTTTTCGTGCCGGATGAACCGCCATAATATGTATTGTTGTAATCGCTTGGCGAAGTAACGGGAGTACTTGGCGACGTAGGAAGCTGACTTGAGTTTTCCATGTTTTCGGTATTTGAAGTACCCGGCGTTTCTGTATTAGTGGAAGTGTCAGGAGTTACAACTGCAGCAGTCTTTGGAAGAACGTCAAATATAGAAGAGCTTCCGCTGCCACTTGTGCCCGAATTACCTCCGTAATTGTATGAAGTATTGTAATTTGAATATGAAGTGCCGTACCCCGAAGTATTCACTTTATTCATATGCTCGGTATAAGCCTCATTTCTTTCATTGTCCTCTCTTTCAAGAAGAGAATTAAGCTCGTCTTTTTTCAGACTTTCTTCATTCAAATAGCGGTTATATGCGGCTTCTTCCAGCGCCTGCACCTTGTCTGCAAACTCTGATGCATGATAATCTCCCGCCTGGGTGCCCGCCATCACAGCATATGAAGAGGGGATACCGCCCGTCATTGCCGCTGCCGATGCAATGGCATCCTCCGTTGCTCTTTTGCTGTCCCTCATATATGATTTTCTCGCCGCCATTGCCGAAGGGTCTTTTTCCGCATCAAAAGAAAATGGCTGTCTATTTGCAATGGCATCGGTAAGTGCGCTTATTCTGTCGGCATAGGGGCTGATATAATTGAAATTTGTCGCTGTGGGAGTTGTAAGCTGAAGCTGACCGTTCGTGATCTTATATCCGCCGTAGTTCTGGCGAAGATTATTTATCGAATTTTCAAGCTGTCTCTTCTTGCTTGTGTTTGTTTCGCTAAAATAATCGTTTACATATTTGAGAAGCGACATTCCCACGTCCGGATTGCTTTTAGCGAGATTTATATCAGCCTTTGAGAGTGTGTCGTAATGACCGAGGCGTTTGGCTTCGTTTTCGAAATCCGAATAGGTGTAAAGTGCCATGTTTTTTTCTTCCTTTCTTTATTTTTTTGAAGCTGTATATCCCTCTCGGGAGAGCGCATAGAGCCGCCATGTGCCTTTGCCCACAATCTTAATTCTGTAATGGTCGCATCTGCGCGGAACAATAGGAACGGTAACAGCTCTTTTTCCTTCACTTGTCACGGAGAAGATATTTTCCCATTCTCCCGAATCGAATTTGATATAAATATCAACCGTGCTGTTTTCTTCAAGCTCAAATCTTGCATAAAGACGGCTAATGACCTTCTTGTCAAGGGAAGTGTAAAAATCTCCGAACTCCGCAATGGATTCAAAGGGCGTTTCTTTTTTCTCATCGTATCCAAGCGGCTCACCGAGAGCATAAAGATATCTGTCTCTCGTGGAAATATACATCCTTTTGTCAAAGAAGATATCATGTGCGTCGATATTATCCTCCTTCATCCAAAGGCCCACCACGGTATCATATACAAAAAGGTGTCTTTCGCCCTCATCATCCATAAGAGAAACATAATAATTTGTTCCGTCCGAGCCGCCCACCGCATTTTTATAGATCATATCACCAAAGCAGCGAGAGATAAGCGTGGGACTGCCGCTTGTAAATGCCATAATTCCCACCCGGGAATGATAAAAGAGCACCTCGGAAGCAACAGCAAGGCTTTTTGAGCTTCCGTTCTTTACTCCAAGCGCGGCTGTAGGAGCGAGCTGAAAATTATCGGGGCGAGTTCCGTAGAGCTTGTAAACCACCTCTTCTTTGAAGAAGTAAACATAAGAACCGTATGAAAAACAAGCGGTAAAATCACCGGGAGAGCCGACGTCCGCAGTCCATGCACCCGCCGTGCCCTCGTAATTGTAGAATACAAGAGGATTTCCGAGCTTGGATACATAAATGGTATCTCCGCGGCAGCCGTAAAGTCGGTTCTGATGCTCGCAGAGATAGTCAAGATCGGGGATTTTCCGAGATATCGTTATATTTTCCTCGGTGTATTCGCTCTCCCCCTCGGTAAGCACAAAGCAGTTTTCAAGAAAAATCAGCTTGTTTCCGTCTATCTCCTCAATAATGGCGGTCTTGTTGTTTGCCCTCTCTGCGCATCCCGAAATGGTCACAGCATCCCCCACCGCAAAGTCGGGAAGAACAGCATCTTCGGGGAATGTAATAGTATTTGCCGTGGCTTCGATGCCTCCGTATGTGCCGTTTCCGATGGTTGCCCCCGATGTTATCGAAAGCTCCATGCTGTAAAGACCGGGAGGATTAGTAAGAATAGGAAGCTCCGAGAGCTTTATATACTTTTTGTCGGGGAAAATGAGCATATAATCGCCCATAAAGGTGAAGGTACGGTCTCTTGTATCTTTTTCCGCAAGATCAAAACCATAATGGTACTCCGTGCCGTACTTTCCTATATAAAAATGTACTATTTTCGTTTCTTCCTCGTATGACACCTCGCATATATAACCGTCATAAACTCTGTAACCGAGAAGTGTTCCCTCGCCGTCCCCCTTACTCACCCAAGTTCTGGGAGAACGTGAAGAAAGCAGAGGATAATGGGCGCTTGTAAGATTCTTCATGTCATATATTTCTCCCTCGGAGGCGCTTTTTGTGTGGTTATAGCCGCCAAAGGCTATCTGAGAAATTTCGCGCTTGCCGCTTCCATATGCGGGCTTTGAAAATGTCATGCTTTATCCTCCTTCAGCTTTTCTGCTATTTCCGATGTGAGGTTGTCGCCATCAATATGAGATAGGACATATTCAAGCGTTCCCACAAGATCGGTTATCGTGTTTTCAAGGGCGGTTATCTTTTCTTCCGCGCTCATGTTTTCATTTTTTGGAGGTATTTTGAAGATAAAATGTGCCATTTTGTCCTCCTAATTTTATTTCACCCTCTCCGCAAAGCTATGGATAAGGGCGGGAAAATGCTTGTCGAGCTT
>CAYPKQ010000164.1:0-5704 GCA_964411355.1 uncultured Lachnospiraceae bacterium | reverse complement strand
TCATCTTAATTGGCATTAGTTTTTACCTCCAAAATTTTGATTATCTATATTCTACCATAAAAAAATCATTTTGTCATCATATTTTTAAAAATTAATCAAAAATTCAAGTTTTTCTTAAAAAACTTCCCTTCATTATACAAAATTTGCATTTTGTATAATGAGATGCATTTCAGAAAGTTGGTATCTCCTCTCCGTTTCTGATCTTCAGATATTTTTTTCTTGTGGCTTCGCCGCCGCGCAAATGTCTCGTCTCTTTATTTATTTCAAGTATTTCCTTTACCTTCTCAAATAACACCGGGTCGTATTTTCTCAGATTTTCCGTAACGTCTTTATGAACTGTACTTTTACTGACACCGAAATAATATGCAGTGCCTCTTACCGTTGCTTTGTTTTCGACTATGTATTCACCAAGCTTTCTACATCTTTCTCCGTTTCTTGTTAAATTCATATTGCACCTCAAAAAATTATTTCGATACAATATATGTATTAATTATCAAAAATATCATAATGGAGATACAAATGGTAACAAAAGAATCCGAAAAATTTATTTCCTCTACAATTCTCGAAGGCATGACATCTATTTCCGCCCTTCTGAACTCCCCGGATAATAATGATCGCAAAATAATAAAAGTTTTGTATAATGAGGACAAAATTAAAAAGCACTTCCGAGAATTCAATTATCTCAAAAAAATGTCGATTTTTCACGGCTTTGAGATCGAAAAAGTTTCCGAAGAAATTATTGAGCAAAATACCATCGGAAATACACACGGGGGCGTTATTGCGATCTGCTCAGAAAGAACGATAAACGAACTGAAAATAGACGATATCTCAGAAAACGGTATTTATTTCATGCTTGAAGGAATCGAAGATCCTTATAATTTCGGATATTCCCTGCGCTCTCTATACGCTTCGGGAGTTAGCGGAATTATTCTCTCTCCCAGAAACTGGATGAGCGCAGCAGGTGTGGTTTCAAGAGCCTCTGCCGGTGCTTCGGAGCTTTTCCCCATGTATGTTTGCGAACCGCTAAAAGCAATCGAAATGTTTAAAAATAAAGGATATGCGGTATATTGTGCCGACAAACCAAATTCAGTTTCGATTTATGAAACAGAATTAAAAAAACCTCTTTTTGTCCTTGTTGGCGGCGAAAAAAGAGGAAATTCAAAGCCTGTTCTTGACGCAGCAGACAAAATCATTTCCATTGATTACGGAAGAGACTTCCCTGCTGCGCTTTCGGCGGCATCCGCTTCAACCGTTATTGCCTTTGAAATAATGAGACAAAATAAATAAACAAGCTGCCGTGCTTTCACACGGCAGCTTGTTTATTTAGAAGGTTTAGACCATATACCGGTCTCGGGATTTTTTTGCAGAACAAGCGTATAACCGCCACTTGAATTTCTGAAATACACTTCCGAATCATCATCTCCAAGCTCCAGCGTGAAGGTGCTTTTTGCACCGAATTTGCTGTTAAGCCCGCCGAAGGTGGAATAAAAATCGAGATAATGCGGTTTAACTCCGCCTCCGTTATCCATAAAACCTCGCGTATACCCCATAGCGGTCGTAACGGTGGTTGAAAAGGTCAAAACGTTTTCATCCGAAACATGAAAATCAACCAAAGAAACATCGCCTCTTTTTATTGCACCTGTCAATCCAAAATATCCCAAAACAAGCAAAACTACCAAAATTACTGCCGCTGTCAGTGCATTATGCTTCATGTTTTATATCTCCTATGTAATTATTTTTGCACATAAGTAAGTATCGAAGCAGGTACGGAATCTTTCAAAAATTCTGCTGTCATATAAGTCACGCCTGCAGAATACTTTTCTTCGTCACTCGAGAACATAATTCCAACATGATATCCCGGCTCTGTTTCTGTGAAGATATTTCTTGTTTCGGTGATATTCGCAAGATTTTTGAGCACTTCTTTATAAAGCTCTGTGTCCTTTGGAAGCGAAATGCCATCCTCAGTTGAAAAATCCTGCTTATCTCCGGTATAAATGACGATGTTCATCACTTTGCCCGCAAGATTTGAATAATAATCCTCAGCAGTATATCCGCTCATATGAGCTTTTGCAAAGGTATCGTCAATAAATATCGGAGCTTGAAGCTGACGGTAATCTGTAATAAAATCACCATAGAAATTTATTCTGCCTATCTGTGGTCTCTGGAAATACTGATAGTCAATTCCTTTGAAGTTGTCTTTTGCAGCAAGAATAAGCTCTTCGGACATAAACTTTTGAATAACCTCACGGTCAAAAGCATTATATTCTGTTATTTTATCATATCTGATAGAATATCTGTTCGGACTTAAAACTTCAAGATGTGTTTTCCAAATATCCTCGTATTCTTCGGAATTTGAAACAGCTTTGGCAAAAGCCGTCATTTCATCGCTTTCAAGCATCACCCTCACTTTTCTTGCGATATGTATACCGCTCTTCATTTTATAGACCACATAATAATTTATTTGATCATAATCATCAGTATTAAAAACGGGTTCGTCTGTTGGATATTTCTCCTCAACTGCATATGCCATTCCGTATGGAGAAGCCACCCAATCGCTTGCTCCGGTTACAATTTCATCTTCATATTCTTTCACATTCAGTCTCGAATGATCAAGATCAACAGCTGCCTCGATAACGTCTCTGTCCTCAAAATCAACCTCTTGGATCTGATTCAGAAGCGAAATATATACGCCCTTGACGTTTTCAGCTTTTGGTACATAATTTTCAACACCGAAAATATCAAATCCGATGCAAAGGAAAAATACCAGCATAACAGCCGCATATATTCCAAGCCCTTTTAAGCCGGAAAACATTTTTCTTGCATTCTTCCGGAGGATGGTATTGAGAAGAAGGAATGAAAGGAAAGCACCGAGGAAAAGTCCGACAACATACCAGATAAAATCGCACTCAATAGCATAGAAAAAGATTCCTCCGAGCCATGTTGCGGGAATGATTACAGAATAACGGAAAAATGCAGCAAATCCATCGAAAACGATCGGTGTTTCCGCCTTTTCTATCTTTCTTGCCTTGTAAAGTGCAAGCGCACCCACCAAAAGTGCAAGAGAAGCAAAAGCAAAGAAGAAATAATCTACAACGCTGATCTGCTCAATCAGTTCCTGTGAAAGCAGCCTTACAAAAGGCAAAAGCTTCAATACAAACAGAGCTGTTCCCTCCGATTCGATATAATAAGAAGGGTTGAATGTATCAAAAAACAGTTGAAGAGTTCCGAAGAACGAGCAATGGTATGTGAAAACTACAAAGCAAAGATAAAGAGTCATAAGGAGTCTCATCGTCGTTGTTCCGCAAAGCATTCCGGCAAAAACCGTAACAGAATATATCATGAAGAATGCAAGGATAGAAAGACCGAAATTCACCATTATCTGCTTAAATATCATCATTCCATAGCCCTCTGCCAGCTCTTGCGCCTCGCAAAGCACGAGAACAATGATCACATTAGCAAAAAAAGTTACAAAATAGCTTATAAATCCAACAGAGAGTCTGGTTAGATATATACTTTCACGGCGCATGGGTAAGCTGTGATAAAAATCTGCACTGATCTTGTTATTGAGAATTTTTGTAACATAGCATCCCGCAAACAATGCGACTCCCATCGAAACCAGCGTCCATATTTGAGAAAACTGTTGCATCAAATTAAGAAGACTTTTCGAGTTTCTTATAAGATGCTCTTCAGCACTTTCGTAAAATCTTATAACATATCCAATATCCTGCATAAGAAGCGGAATTATCATCGTGAGACAGAATATGATGAAATAAAGGACAATTCTCGGCCAAGACCGCTTCAGCTCGCCAAGAAAATATTTTGTGCTCATATTTGAATTTTTCTTTTCAGAAAACAACCTTTGAGTAGTCATAGCCTCTTTCCTCCATTTCACTAATAAATATTTCTTCAAGTGTGAGCGGGATGATTTCATAATATTTCGGTTCTGCAGCCTTTGCCGCTTCTTCGATTTTATCCCTTTCGCCTCTTATGACGGCTGTCATAAGCGCACCTCTTCTGTTTTCGGAAACAACATGGAATTCTTTAAATATGTCCCCTGCCCTCTTGTCTTCACCGAATACACCTTGAACCGTGTGTATTTCCGATTTAAGCGCATCAATTTCACTTTCAAACAAAATGCCGCCCTCATGAAGAAGTCCGATATGATCGCAAATATCCTCGATCTCACGAAGATTATGAGAAGCAATAACCGGCGTCAAGCCTTTTGTCGCAACTTCTTCGGCAAGGATCCTTTTAACAAGCAAACGCATAACAGGATCGAGTCCGTCAAAGGTCTCATCACAAAGCAGGTATTTCGGATTGCATGAGAGTCCAAGCAAAATCGCTGTCTGTTTCTTCATTCCTTTTGAAAAAGTCGAAATTTTACGTCCTCCGTCAAGACCAAACAGCCTTAAAAGCTCATGATAACGCTCAAAGGAAAATCCTGAATAAAGAGAGCCGTAAAGTCTCGCCATTTCATCGGGAGTAGAATTTGAAAGAAAATACTGCTCATCAGAAAGATAGACCACCGTATCCTTAACATCGGGATTTTCATAAACAGGCTTACCGTCATAGCCGACATTGCCGCTATCGGGGCGCATTATTCCGCTCATTATACGAAGAAGAGTTGATTTTCCGCTTCCGTTTGAACCGATAAGGCCGTAAATACTGCCGTTTCCTATCTCGGCGTTTATACACGTGAGGGATTTTATATCTCCATAGCTCTTTGAAATGTTTTCAATTAAGATCATCAGTTATTTTCCTCCTTTTTTTCCAAAAGATTTTTGATCTCGGAAATTTCTATTCCTGCTTTCATAGCCTCATCTATCAAATTGTTAAGATTATTAAAAATGGTTTCGCGATGCTGCTTTTCGATGGAAGCTGTATCCGAAGAAACAAAGCTTCCTCTGCCGGGAACAGAATATACTATTCCCTGCCGCTCAAGCTCGGAATATGCCTTTTGAATGGTATTTGGGTTTATGGCAAGCTCCCCAGCAAGCGAGCGAACGGACGGAAGCGGTTCGTCTGCCGTCATTAGCCCGCTGACAACAGATTCCTTGACAGACGCAATTATTTGCTCGTATATCGGAATTCTGCTTTTTACATCAACCACTATGATGCTCATAAATCCTCCTTGACTGTATTATCAGTGTTAGTACACCTATATTATATCATACTAAAAATTTCCTGTCAATAGATTTAGCAGAATTTATAAGTGTGCATTTTATACAAATATTTCGCGTCGTTTTTGGTTGTTTTTTCGCTAAACGATGTTTTTATAAAAATCAAAATAAAATACTTGACAAATCGCATCTGATATTTTATCATATATAGGTAAAAATTAGAAAATGGAGGATATATGAAAAAGTTTGTTTGTGCGCTTTGCGGTTATGCGTATGATGTAAAAGCAGGTGATCCCGATAACGGAGTTGAGCCTGAAACGGAATTTATGGAAATCCCCTCTGAATGGGTCTGCCCTCTTTGCGGAGCTTCAAAGGAAGATTTTGATGAGGTCGAGGTCGTAGACGACGATATTTAATGCCATTTTTCACTTTTTAAAAAAATTTTTTAAAAAAATTCAAAAAGTACTTGACAAATCGAAAAGAATGGTGTATAATAATTAGCGTTGTGAGCAACTCAGTTGCTTACGGCATGCGAGAGTGGCGGAACTGGCAGACGCGCACGTTTGAGGGGCGTGTGGTTCACA
>CAYPKQ010000163.1:0-5745 GCA_964411355.1 uncultured Lachnospiraceae bacterium | reverse complement strand
TGTAGCAATTAAATTATACAACAAAGCAAGCGGATGCTCAATACCTTTCGGTAAAGATCATCCGCTTTTTTCTTTTTTGTGACCAGCTTAATGAGCTAGCCCCATTTTTACAGTAATTTCTGATCGTTTATGATGAGAGAAAACCTCATTCCGAGGGTTTCAGAGGCTTTTCGACAGAGAAGCATTCTGTCGAGAAAAATCTCGAAATATTCCATAACCGGGCTTATTTCTGTATCGATTTTCAAGTCGAGAATAATGTTTTTCTCTACCGTATCAAGCTTTAAAATGGAGCTTTCAACCGAATAATTCACTCTATCGTGTATATCAAAGCTTGAGAGATGTGCATTTCTGACTCTTGTACGTCGCACATCCGATTTATCGGCAATTATCAGAGCCGCAGCAATAGGATTTACGGGAACACCCGTACCTTCATCATGGTTTCCGATGGCAGTTATAACGGTTGCAATATCTTCTGCAGGCATCTCAAGCTTATCAAGAATTCTGAATGCCATAACAGCACCGCTTTGAGAATGTTCGATGCGGTTTATAACATTGCCGATGTCATGGAGATATGCGGCGATTTTACCCAAATCTATTTCATGCTCGGAATATCCGAGACCCCGAAGAATCATCTCTATGTTTGATGCAACTTTATAAACATGAGCAAAGCTGTGCTCTGTATATCCGAGAGAAATGAGAGACTCATCAGCCTTTTTAATATATGCTTTTATTGCAGGATCGTTAATGATAACCTCGTAACTTACAGACATTTTATCACCTCACTATGTAATTATAATTGAAAATCATCCCATAAACAAGGGAAAATTAACAAATTCGCAAAAAACATCAAAATGCACAAATTATTATTGCTAAATTGTCTAAAATGACAGTTGTAAAATTTATAATAATATGTTATAATATCTTAAGAATTTAGTTTTTGGAGGTTCATATGAAGATTCGTAGTTTATTTTTATTGGTCATGGTAGCTCTGCTGGCATTTTCTCTTATTGCTTGCGGAGATGAAACACCAAGCGGCACAAATGCAGACAGTGAAGCGTTCGTTGATTCAACTGATGCAAAAAACGAAACAACAGAAAGTAAAATTTCCGTATTTATCGGTAAGCACGACGTTCTTGAATGCAGTATAGTTGTAAATGACGGCGACACTGTCGGCAAAAATATTGCAGATTATATAGCCGGACAGGTTAAAGCTATCACCGATAGTGATGTGGAGATAGTAAACAGCACCGATAAGCTTGAAAAAATGATCGTTATCGGAGAAAATATTATCCCCGATGTTGAACACGAAAAGGACGAATTCGTAATTAAATTTGTTGAAAAAAATCTTTATATTTCATATGCAGAAGGAGCCTCGGCTTATCAGGCAGTAAGTGCTGTTCTTGATGATGCGCTTTTTGCAAGCTACAATTTGGATGGCGATACATATGCGCTTTCTTCCGATTTTGAATTTTCCGGCAACTGCGGAGATTATATGATCGGTGATAACGAGTTCAATCCTTTTGAATAAGATCAGGTGGTAAATATCCGTGATAAAATTTATTAAAATTTCTTTTGCTTTTATCGTTATTACCGTTACGCTTGCGTTGTGTATTTCTGCAACCGATAAAATGAATTTGGATTTTCCGACGATCGATGAGAGCGGCAGCATAGTAGGGCTTTCAAATTTCTATTGCCCACTTGTTTCTGATAATTTTTTTGAAACTTTTTCTGATGGCTTCGGCGAGCTTGTTACCGAACCAACAAGCAAATTTACTGTTAATGCAATTCAGGGCGGCGGCAGATATCCAAGCAATGTTCTCAGAAGCGATAAATTTGATTTTTCAAATCTTTCTTTGAACTTTGACGATTATTTTACAGCATTTTCCTTTTCGGGGCTTCCGATCTCTGTGAACATATCTCTGAGCACAGATGTTGATAATAAAATATCGGTATTTTCAAATAAAGCTTTGACACCCGCCGGCTTTGTGGATGGAGTTTTGTCTGTAGATGTTAACGAGCCGCAGATTCTCAAGGTTGTTTTCGATGATTCTGTTGGGAAATCACTTTATATTTTCATTGGTGATGCTCAGAGCTTTTCTGCGTCAGATGTTGCTGATTTCCTTGAAAACGGTTCTGATTCCTCTCTCGGCTATAAAACAGAGCAGGCTGCAAAATATTCTTATCCCTTAAAAGTTGCAATAGATAATAATATTGTCTACTATCCTGCCATTTATTCAAACGAAACCGCTTATATTTCTGATGAGCTGTATTCCGGTGAGTATTCCGGAAATGAAGCGATCTCACATAAAGGAGAAACATATCTGCCGATAAGTGCCTTTGTCGGTAACGGAAATATTGTTTCAGCTGATTATGATGAAGCTTTTGGGATTATAAGACTTACATCAAAAGAGATCGAGTCTATGCTTTTAAGTGAATTCAAAGCTTCTGCTTCAAGTAAAGTTGCCGAAAGTGAAGGCATTATTGAATATGTTGGTACAGCACAGGGGGGAATTTTCACCGAGATCGCTCCTGCCTTGCTTATGAATTCTGACTCTCTTAAGTTTACTGTTATGGCTTCTACGAGCGGTGAACCTTCAGTTGCAAAGATTAGGTTGGCTGTTATTGGCTATAATTCACTTGGAAAAACGGAAGTCATTTCGGAGGCAAGCACAAGAGTGTATAGCAAAGCATATGACAGTACAAGTTATTTTGATGTTTCTTCGATGAACGGTGAATATGAGGGCTTCTACTTTGCAATAATAATTGATGAAGAAACGGATACTGTTATAAATATGAGCAACCTTAAGCTCGAAATATTTAAGATCTCCACCGGTATCGGAGATAACGAATTTAATCCATTTTAAATTTTAGGGCTGTCGTTGACAGCCCTTTTTTGGGAGTGCTTTTATGAGAATGTACGATCTTATTCACAAGAAAAGAGTCGGCGGAGAGCTGACAAATGAAGAAATAGAATTTTTTGTTAAAGGCTTTACAATGGGAGACATCCCGGATTATCAAGCTTCTGCTCTGATGATGGCAATAATGTTTCAAGATATGACCGACGAAGAGACTGCAAAGCTTACCATGGAAATGGCAGAATCCGGAGATATTGTTGATCTTTCTATGTTTGGAGCGCTCTCCGTAGATAAACACAGCACGGGTGGTGTCGGTGATAAAACCACCTTAATAATTGCGCCTATTGTTGCTTCCCTTGGCGCAAAGGTTGCAAAAATGTCCGGAAGAGGACTCGGACACACGGGCGGAACGGTTGACAAGCTGGAATCTATTTTCGGTTATAAAACCTCGCTATCCCCCAAAGAATTTATCGATCAAGTTGATAGAATAGGAATCGCCGTTATCGGTCAATCCGGCAATCTTGCTCCGTGCGACAAAAAGCTTTATGCGCTTCGCGATGTCACGGCGACTGTAGAGAGCATTCCGCTTATCACCTCAAGCATCATGAGCAAAAAAATAGCCGCGGGGACACATTCTATCGTTCTTGATATCAAAACCGGAAGCGGCGCTTTTATGAAAACTCCGGGAGAAGCGGAAGTGTTGGGACAAAAAATGGTTGATATCGGTAAGGCTTGTGGGAGAAACATGGCGGCAATAATTACCGATATGGATACTCCTCTCGGCAATAACATTGGCAATGCCCTTGAGGTGAAAGAAGCAATTGCGGTGCTTCGTGGCGAATCCAAAGGCGATCTGCGTGCTGTTTGCGAGGTTCTTGCTGCAAATATGATCGAACTATCACTGGGATTTGATAGCACTCAAAGTCTAAAACTTGTTTGTGATGCTATTGACAGCGGCAAAGCCTTCGAGAAATTCAAAGAGTGGATAACAGAGCAAGGGGGCGATGTGAAAATGCTTGAAAATACAAGCTTATTACCTTCCGCTACTGTAAAACATGATGTTTTGTCTCAATGCGATGGTTATATATCTCGCATGAATGCAGAGGATATTGGCAATGCATCTGTCATTCTCGGGGCAGGAAGAGAAAATAAGAATGATATTATAGATTTTTCTGCAGGCATTGTTCTTTCGAAAAAAACAGGTGATTATGTGAAGCGCGGAGAAGTAATTGCAACACTTCATACATCAGATCAAAGTAAGATTTCTGCGGCAGAAGAAAAATTCCTCTCATCAATCATTTTTTCCGATGAAAAAAGCACAAATAATCCGCTCATATATAAGATAATAAAATAAGCAGAAAAAAGCACTTGTTTACCTCGCATTTGGTAAACAAGTGCTTTTCATATTTTTAAAACTTTTTATCCGAGATATACATTCCATTTTGCAAGATACTGAACAAGAAGAACGGCATCTTTAATGTCAACAGAAACATCATATCTGCAATCCGCAGCATTCTCGTTGATCGTAACATCCCTATTTACGAGATACTGAGCAAGAAGAACCATATCTTTGGTATTTACTTTTCCGTCGGAGTTGCAATCTCCATATGTAAAGTCATTTTTTGCACAAATAAAAATCTGACTGTTCTTGTCTGTAAATTCAATAAATTGTTCATCATCATTGAAATAATAAACAGCATCATCCAAATAACTGATTGCATATTTTGAATCAGAACCTGAAGAAATAGCAGCGTTCGTAAAGCCATTGACTCTGAATGATTTTGCAAAATAGACTGCAGAGGCATTTTTTCCACCGCATATATTTGCATTTCTTGATTTTAGTGTAATATCATTCGACTTGATAGCAACAGCGTTTTTTCCACCGTAAAGATTAATCTCTGCGCCTTCATACGAATTTATTATTGCGTTTGAAGCAATGATTGCTTCGCCTCCTGCTGCGCCCTTGACGGTAAGGAACCCGTAAGCATTAAGTACAAGTTTTCCTACAGCAACAATACCGCAGCTTGAAGAATTATAATTATCTGAAGCGATTCCGCTAATTAAAACACTGTTCAGAGTGTGAACGGTAAGATCTCCGGAAGATTTGACAGTTGAACCATTATAATTATTGAGAGTAAGAACGCCATCGGAATAACTCCAACCGCTGCCGCTTTTTGAAGCGTCGCTCTGAAAGGTCTCACCGCCGACAGTAATGGAATAAACACTATCTTCAGTCTCGGCTGCAAAAGCAAGCACGGGAAAGGCGGTAATAAAAATTGCCAATGCCAAACACAAAGAAACAAGATTTTTTCTCATAATAAACACAACACCTTACATCCATTATTTATAAAACAAAACTGTATTTTTATTATAACATAAATTACTATAAATTTCAATAGTTTTTTACATTTTTTTCATTAAAGATATATCCCATTTTGCAAGATACTGCACAAGCATGACCGCATCTGCAATATCGATTTTTCCATCGCTGCTAACATCTGATATTTTCTCAAAATTTCGAGGCAATTCTATTTTCCAAGCTGCAAGATACTGTGCAAGGAAAACAGAGTCAATAACATTAATATCTCCGTCGCCGTTTGTATCACCGTATTTGAAATATTCAAAATTATTTTGATCGCTGATTTTCAAAACCGTATGCTTTTCGCTTAAAGTCCAGATTATGGAAAAATCAAAGCCATCATAGCTTGTTTCTTTTGTCATAAGCTCGTCCGAAAGTGCATTTCCGATTGTCGAAACATCAGAATTCAAATAATAGCAACTTAAAAATTCTGTATTTTCCGAGAACGATGCGCAAATCGAGTCATTCTTTTGACCGTTTGTTACAGAAGAGCAAAAACAAGCACTTCTTGAAAAAGGCAATGTTAAAGAG